>LJOT01000333.1 GCA_001672075.1 Anabaena sp. CRKS33 | reverse complement strand
AAGTTAGCGGTGGTCATTTGCGTAACTTGTTAATGTTATTATTTCGTTGTTTACAAATGGAAGATACACCAATTTCTCGAAAATGTCTGGAAACAGTGATCAAAAAACGTTGTAATGAGTTAAATTTAGCAATTACACCTGACGAATGGGAGTTATTACAGGAAGTACAAAAGACAAAAAACTATCGAGGAAATGAAAAATATGATATCCTACTTCGCAGTATGTTTGTATTTGAATATCGAGATGAAAATGGATCTTGGTTTGATATTAACCCAATTTTAATAGAAACATAGAAATGTAGTAGAAATATAGGGTGTGTTAGCGACAGCGTAACGCACCATTTTGATTTTTTGCAAGTAACGCACCATTTTGATTTTTTGCAAGTCTCTAAAAACCTAAATATCTTAACTGCAATCAGGAAATGATATCATGAATCATCCAGAAATCTCTCCCGATAATAATCAAAATTCTTTGCGAACGGTATTGAGAGCAATTAATTTTTCTCAAGGTCAATTATCGTTGATTTTTCTCCGTTGTAATTATGCAAAATTACGTCAGCAAATATCAGCACAAATTCATCAAGTTTCCTCTATTCCTATTAAAGAAATAACTTTAACAGCATCTACAAAAAGTTTGTACAATCAAATATCTCAAGAATTGGGAAATGAACAACCACAAGCTTTAATGATTTCTGGTTTGGACTCCGTGAAAAATATTGATGAGATTTTGAATCTGTCTAATCAACTTCGAGAGGAATTTAGAAAAAACTTCCCCTTTCCGATTTTGATTTGGATAGATGATCAAATTCTTAAAAAAATTATCCGCGTCGCACCAGATTTAGAAAGTTGGGGGAGTATTCTGGATTTTGAAAATGATGGGGAGGATTTAATTAATCTCCTTCAAGAAACAACAGAAGAAATATTTATTAATGATCATATTCCCAGTCCTCAAGTTTACCAAGAAATAGAATTTGCAACTCAGGACTTACAAAATAGAAAAGCAGTAATAAACCCAGAAATACAAGCTGGTTTAAATTTGGCTTTTGGTTTACGGGAATATCAACAAGATCATTTAGATCATGCTTTAAGTTTTTATCAAAAAAGTGCAGAATTTTGGCAAAATAATCTAAATAATAATTTAGAACGTTATGGGATAATATTGGTAAAAATATCTTTGGTTTATACCCGCAAAGCGGAAATTAACAATGGTGAAGATCTAGAGAATTGGCAAAATTCTAAAAATTATTTACAGCAAGCTGTAGAGATTTTTGAAAAAGCGCAAAGATTAGATCTAGTAATTCAATATATCAACGATTTAGGGGAAATATTCCGACATTTAAAAGCGTGGAATGATTTAGAAAATCTAGCTCAAAAATCGTTGAAATTATCTGAAAATGTAGAGATATTACCTAAAACGTCTCTACATTCGCAAATGTGGTTAGGTCAAAATTACGGTTTTCTCGCAGAAGTAGCTTTAGAAAATCAAGACTATCTAAAAGCAAATCAATACGCACAACAAGCAATAGATATTTTAACTAAAATTCCCAATGTACCCTCCCAAGCCTATAGCCAATATCGTTTATTTATGTCCCGTTCTCAAGTGGGTTTAGGAGAAATATCCCCAGCTATTCAAACCTTAGAAACTGCTAAAAATCAAAGTTATCATCAATATAATCCTAAACTTTATATTGCGATTTTAGAAAAATTAAGTTCTCTCTATTTCCAAGAAAAACAATATTTAAAAGCATTTAATCTCAAACAAGAAAAATTACAAATTGAACAACAATATGGTTTTCGGGCTTTTGTTGGTGCTTCTTATCTAAACCCCCAACGTCAAATTATCAATACTCCCTTACCTGGAGAACAGAGGGAAGTCGAAAACTTGGAAAATACTGCTACAATTGCTAGAGAAATTTCTGCTTCAGGAAGAGAACAAGACGTTAAACGGTTGCGGGAAAGAATTGCGGGAACTCAACATAAATTAACTGTAATTCATGGTCAGTCTGGAGTTGGTAAAAGTTCGATTTTACAAGGTGGTTTAATTCCCGCTCTTCAACAAGAACCCATTGGAGAACGGGACGCTGTACCTATATATTTACGAGTTTATACAAATTGGATAGAACTTTTAGGAGAGCATTTAAAATCAACAAAATCAACAAAATCAACAAAATCAACCAATGATCAATTATCCCTACATTCTACAAAGACAATTATTCAACAATTGCGAAAAAATGCTGATAAATATTTATTAACGGTTTTGATATTTGACCAGTTTGAGGAATTTTTCTTTGTTTATACTGATAAAATCCAGAGAAAACCATTTTATGACTTTTTCCGAATCTGTTTAGATATTCCTTTCGTGAAAATTGTCCTTTCTTTGCGGGAAGATTATTTACATTATTTATTAGAATTAGACCGTTTAGTTGATTTGACTGTCACTAATAATAATATTCTTGATAAAGATATTCGCTATTATTTGGGTAACTTTTCTCCCCCAGACGCTACAACAGTAATTCAAAGTCTCACGGAAAAAACTCAGTTTTATTTACAAACAGAATTAATTACGGAACTGGTCAAAGAATTAGCGGGAGATATGGGGGAAGTTCGACCCATAGAATTACAAATTGTGGGAACACAATTACAAACTGAACAAATTACAACCTTAGCAAAATATCGAGAATTTGGCAATAAGGAAAAGCTAGTAGAAAAGTTTTTAGAAGATGTGATTAAAGACTGTGGTTCAGAACATGAACAAGTAGCGCGACTAGTATTATATTTACTCACTGATGAAAATAATACCAGACCTTTAAAAACCAAAGATGAATTAGTAGTACAATTACCAGCAAGTGAAAATCTGGATTTAGTTTTGATTTTAAATATCTTCGTTGCGTCCGGTTTAGTCTTACTATTACCAGAATCTCCAGCAGACAGATATCAGTTAGTGCATGATTATTTAGTTGAGTTTATTCGTCAACAGCAGGGAAATGAATTATTAGCAAAATTAGCTCAAGCTCAAGCAGAATTACAGCAGGAAAAGGAAGCTAACCAAATAATAGAAACAGCCAGAATTAAAGCTGAAGCACAAATTAAAGAAGGACAAAAAAGATTAAAATTAAGTTCTAGGTTAGCTGCGGGTTTGGTAGTAATTGCAGGTATGGTCTCTGTCTATTCCTTCAATCAATTTAGAGAAGCTGATATTGCTAAACAAGCGACAAAACTAGAACAAAGTGGGGTCAATGTTTTCAGACAATTTCAACTGGAAGAATTACCATCTTTAGTCGCTGCTATCCAGAATGGTAAAACTTTAAAAACATTAGTTAAAAACAGTCCCCTGGACAAATATCCCACCATTAGTCCTATTTATGCCCTAAATAATATCCTCGATAATATCAAAGAACGTAACCAATTTAAAGGACATCAGGGTTTTGTCAATAGTGTAAGTTTCAGTCCCGACGGTAAAACCATTGCTACTGGTTCTGGGGACAATACAGCGCGGTTGTGGGATTTACAGGGGAAATTGCTACAGGAATTTAAAGGACATCAAAGTGTTGTCAATAGTGTAAGTTTCAGTCCCGACGGTAAAACCATTGCTACTGCTTCATCTGACAATACAGCGCGGTTGTGGAATTTACAGGGGAAATTGCTACAGGAATTTAAAGGACATCAGGATTCTGTCTGGGGTGTAAGTTTCAGTCCCGACGGTAAAACCATTGCTACTGCTTCATCTGACAATACAGCGCGGTTGTGGGATTTACAGGGGAATTTGCTACAGGAATTTAAAGGACATCAGGATTCTGTC
>LJOT01000332.1 GCA_001672075.1 Anabaena sp. CRKS33 | reverse complement strand
GTTTCAATCCCTAATAGGGATTAAGTGAAATTTCAACTGCGGTATTTTGAAAGCCTTAGTATATTTAGTTTTCAAGGTTCGGTTGCGCGAATGTAATCATTATAGTCAATTTCAGAAATTGTGTCAAGAGAGAAAATCACTGAAAACCTTACGGTGTAAAGTGCGCGGATGGGTAACAGAGATAAAACATATCAAAAGCTGATGTAGAAAAGATTTCAGCCATTTTTTGTCCATCTAAATTTTTTACACCCACCCATCCGCGCATTAAGCAAAGAAAACAGTATGATCGCGGGGTTGTTGACCACCAATTCTCTCTATTTTACCATGACAGCAAGCACAAAGGAAGTAAAAGCGAATGCTGTCGGTTTCAGGTTTAATGAGTTTATTAAGACGCGATCGCAGTTTAGCATATTGAGTATCAGTTAACTCACATTCAAAAATACTATACTGTACCCATTGGCCATAGGACTTGAGGATATTGTGAATTTTAGTTCGTCGTTTATCCTCAGAAATATCATAAGAAACCACAACATTCATAAATTAGTAATTGCTAATTGGTAATAGGAAATTGGTAAAAAAGTCCTTCCTTCTTACTTCAAGAATAAAGGAGGATACTTATCAGTCGTTCCCATTAAATACTTAGCTAATAACCTAGCTTGTAACTCAAAAGATTCTCGATAAGTACATTTTTTACCCATAACTGGATGTTTAAAATCTGATTGTTTTTTCTTTTCATAATTAGTGAGGAAAATTTTTCTACCTTCAGCAGTAAGAGAAACAGCATTACTCAAGGGTTCACGAATAAAATCATCTGGTTTTAAAAGTTGTTTATTCAACAAAGTCAAAACCAAAGAATCAACCACCAAAGGTCTAAATTCCTCCATTATATCTAATGACAAAGAAGGACGATTATAACGATCAAAATGTAGATATCCCAAAAAAGGATCAAACCCGACAATATTCACAGCAGATTGGATATCATGACGTAACAAAGAATAACCAAAACTCAACAAAGAATTTACCGGATCAGTAGGTGGACGACGAACACGCTTAGTAAATTCAAAATTAGGATTAAGAATTAACTGATTAAAACAACCGAAATAAATCGCACTACCAGCACCTTCTAAACCTCGTAAAGAATCAATACTTTCTGTTTTATTAATAGCAGCAATGATATTTTCTAAACGAGTAATATCAGCAGACAAATCAAGATGATTAGATTCTCGTTGACGACGTACCAAAAGTTGCCGATAATTTTTTAATTTACCCCTGACAAAACCCTGGACAACATGAATAGATTGAGGGGTATTTCCAGCAGCTTGCCATTGAGCCTTTCTGACAAAAATATTACCAGACATTTCCGGTTGTAACTGTCCTAAATAATGACCTCTTTCATCAATAAAAGATAGAGGAATATGACGAATCATCAACTCAGAAACAACAGCAGGAGAAATAGTAGAACGACCCAAAACAACGACACCATCTAATTTAATAAATGGTACATCTATGATGATCTTTTTATCAAATTTGACATTAATTCTTTCATCAACTTTACCAATAAAAGCATCATCTTGTGTGATGTAAAGAGTACCCATGATTAAATCCTCAAAATAGTTGACAGTAGATAGGTGACAGTAGACAGGTAACAGTAAAAGGAGTTTTAGAAAGGTTTTGGCATCAAGTATAAATTTCTCAATTTGCTTCTTGATAACGCCCCACTTTATCAGCAACTTGTGGCAAACATCGAGAATAAAGACTACAACCATCACAGCGTTTTGTTTTGATAGCTTTTGGCATAGCACCTGTAAACAGTAAGGTTTGGATAGCCTCAATAGTCGCAATGGTAATACTTCGTAATTCCGGGGTAATTTCTACTAATTTGCGTTGATGAGTTTGAGCATAATAGATATAGCCAGTATTGATATTTTTGCCTGTCATTTCCTCCAAACACAAAGCCTGAGCGCAAACTTGCAATTCATCATTATCCCATTCTCCTTTACGTCCGCGTTTATATTCAATAGGGTAAAATTCGCCATTTTCAAATTCAATTAAATCAGATTTACCGATAAGTTGATATTGCTCCGATTTCAGATAAATAGCGCGTATCTGCCAAATTTCCTCACGATTTTGTTCTCCAACTGTGTGAACTCGTTCATGTAAACTTGTACCTTCAATGGTATATTGATTATCAATAAATTCCCCCGCACAATGAATCAACCAGCAACGGTGAGGACAATAGGAATATTGATTTAAAGAGGCAATATTAACGTAATCCTCAGAATTGATATTTTCAAGTAGCATAAGATATAAAAATTGATTAATTTGTAGGTTGGGTTAAGCGATAGCGCAACCCAACAAAAGCGTTGATAATGAATATGATCATGTTGGGTTTCCTTGCGTCAACCCAACCTACAATTTTCTTCTCACTATTCCCATTCCCATTGTTGTTTTTCTCCCAACACCTGCATATAAAGCAAAATCAGCTAAGGCGTTAATTTGTTTAATTGCTGTTGTTTCTACATTGCCAAGAATGCGATAACTGATTTCACCTAAACAGCCAATAAATTTGTTGTCATAGTTGCTAATAACCTGAGTATTGATATTAAAAGCACTAGCATAAATTGATTCAAAAGAAATATTAGTTAATTCAATACCGCTATATTTATGCCAGCGATTTAGTAGACTATTGAATACAGATTCCCGTGTTGGTAAAACATTATCAAATTCACCTTGACGAAACGCTACAGGTGTAGAAAAGATGAAATTAAGATTGCGTTCTGTTTCACTTGCTTGTTGATATAAATGGTAATAAGTACAAGCATTAGCCCAAGGTTGTTTAGATTGGGGTGTACCCTGAATGCTAGTAATATATAGGTTGGCTGAACCTAAGTGCCAAGGTTTTTCCGGGTTGATATTTAACCATAAAGGGGTGAGTTGACTAAATAAATTGTCATTTAATAATGAAATACGCCACCAACAAGAAATACCAGCAGGAATAGGGTTTTGATGGGCATATTGCAAAGTATAAGATGGGGTTTTATGTTTGTTTTG
Source organism: Anabaena sp. CRKS33 (assembly GCA_001672075.1). Taxonomy (GTDB): domain Bacteria; phylum Cyanobacteriota; class Cyanobacteriia; order Cyanobacteriales; family Nostocaceae; genus Dolichospermum. The sequence continues at coordinate 749 of LJOT01000332.1, read as the reverse complement.
TACCTGCAATGGTGAGAGAGTAAAGGCTTTATCGGCATTGGATTCGTGTAAGTAGTCGCCTAATTTTCTATCAACAGAACTGACTAGGTTAAGAAATAAGGCGTGGTAATGTCTCCCGGTGAGGAAATTGGGGTAAATTGGAGATTGGGGAATGATGTTGAGGATGAGACTATGGGGCATATTATTGATGATTAGGAATTTCTTAAAGTTTTTGTAGTTTTTGTAGGTTGGGTTGAACGATAGTGAAACCCAACAAATCATTGTTAATGTTAGGTTTTGTTCCTCAACAGGTGGTACGGGAGGTATAGGTGGATTTGGTGGTACAACAAATCATTGTTAATGTTGGGTTTCGTTCCTCAACCCAACCTACATGATTTGTACTTTGAAGAATTTAGCCCCCTTGTTTAAGGGGGATCTGAAAAGTTAAGCCTTAAATCGGTATTGCATTTGTTTGGGAATTTTTACATTTTTGACATCATCAAAATAGTAATATTCTCCTTCCATTTGCACATTTTGAATGAGGCTAACTGGCGGCATATTTACCACATCATAGCTAATTACTCGATTAGTAAACATGACATCTAAAGGATTTAGAGGATGAGTACAAGTAAATAAATCAGTTTTAGTTTTTGGTGGTGGTAATTTCTCAACAGTAATTTCTGCTTTACTCATCCATTTACCTAAACGAATCCATTTAGGTAATTTGATGTCTTTTTGAGCAATTAGAAAGAACTCAAATTGACTTTCTG
>LJOT01000618.1 GCA_001672075.1 Anabaena sp. CRKS33 | reverse complement strand
GGAGAATACAGTATCCGTATTACAAAGCAATGGCGGATCTGTTTTATTTGGGAAAATGGAAATGCTTATAATGTAGAAATAGTGGATTACCATTAGGAGAAAATGTCATGGAAAACAACTTACTACATAATCCCCATGCTGGTGAAATTTTAAAATATGAATTTTTAGAAGAATTAGACATCAGCGAAAATACTTTAGCTGTTAATTTAGGTTTAACTTATCCTACTATTCAAGGAATTATTACAGGTAAACTTAAAATGACAGCAGATATAGATTTACGCCTTTGTCGCTATTTTAGACTTTCAGATGGTTATTTTTTAAGACTGCAAAATGCTTATGAAATAATGGAAGCAAAAAGAAATTTAGGAGAAATTTTAAATCAAATTATTCCTTATTCTTTACTAGGAACAGATTAACACAAATACGTTATATCTTCTCATCTGTTATAATGGCGAATGATAAAGTTACCAGCAGAGTAATGATTAAATTACAAGAATTGCAAGAACAGGTATTAGAATTACCAATCAAAGAACGTTGGACTCTTGTACAAACCTTACTAGCATCAATTCAACAAGAAACACTATCTTCTATTCCTCCTCAAGCTACCCTAGAAACCTTATCTGAACTTGACCCCTGGACACAAAGCCTAATAGGTGTAATTAGCTTAGATTCACAAAATCCAGAACCTAGGGGTTGACGCAAGAAAACCCAAGAATAACGAATCACAGCGTAACCTAGAATTAATGGTAATAAATAATTAAATAATTAAAAGCAATGATTGTTTTCTTAATTAAGTTTATGGTGCGTTACGCTGTCGCTAACGCACCCTACGGATCTAAACCTCCACAAAACTGGGAATATTTACCACCATATCCTCCATTTTCTCCCGAATTTCCCCAGGAAAATGCTTATTTATCAAAGCTGGAACTTGTTCGGCTTTAACTTTACTATAACGAGTTTTATCAGGCATAACTAAATTAGGACCAGCTTTACAGTTTTTCATACAGCCAGTACCTTTAATAGCGACT
>LJOT01000065.1 GCA_001672075.1 Anabaena sp. CRKS33 | reverse complement strand
GATTCTCCTGCTGGGGTTTTGGGGGAAGATGTTTTAAAGGGTTTTGTGTTGAATTTGGGGATGATTTGGTAAAATCATATAGGTATTTATTTAACATAGATAATTTCTAGTTTATCACCAATTACCCATTACCCATTACCCATTACCCATTATTCATTCTCCTGGGTACAACTAATACTTTATCAACCCGATTTCCGTCCATATCCATGACTTCAAACCGCATATTATCCCATTCAAAATGATCTGCTGCTGCGGGAATACGTCCTAAATGGGTGATCACAAAACCTCCTAATGTTTGATAATTTCCTCTTTCTTCAGTTTCTAATTCTTCGAGATCAAATAGTTCTAAAAACTCTTCTATTCCTAACATTCCATCTACTAACCAAGAACCATCTTCTCTTTGTACTGCTTGGGGTTCTTCTTGTCCTGGGCCTGCGGGAACATCACCGACTATTTCACTCATGATATCATTCAGGGTGACTAATCCCTGTATGACTCCATATTCATCTACGACTAAGGCCATGTGAGTCGCAGTTTGCTTAAATAGTTCTAAAACTTTTAATCCCCTTGTACTTTCGGGAACAAATACGGGTTGACGTAATCCCAGGGTTAGATCTAAGGGTTCATTACGTAAACTTCTGGCTAGTAAGTCGGTGACAGGAATTATACCGAGAACTGTATCCAATCCCCCTTGACAAACTGGATACCGGGAGTAGGCGCTTTCGGTCATTTTTTGGCGGTTTTCTTCAGCAGGATCTTCCAAGTCTAACCAGACTATATCAGGTCTGGGTGTCATAAAGGAGGTAACGGGGCGATCGCCTAATCGGAAAACCCTTTCTACCATGTCTTGTTCGGCTTCTTCAAAGGTCCCTGCTTCTGTACCTTGTTCGATTAAGATTTTAATTTCTTCTTCTGTGACTTGGGGTTCTTCTGAGGGTGTAATTCCTAAAATTCGCAATACTAGGTCTGTAGATGCACTCAAAAGATAAACTACAGGTGAGGCGATTCTTGCTAAAGCCCGCATAGGTATAGCTACAAAGGCGGCGATTTTTTCGGGGTTATTTAAAGCGAGACGTTTGGGTACGAGTTCACCGACAATTAGGGAAAAATAGGTAATGAGTAAAACAACTATCCCAAAGGCGATCGCATTACTATAATTGGCTAGAATGGGGACTAGCTTAATATAGTCTTCTAGTCTTTTGGCAATGGTAGCACCCCCGAACACACCATTAAGAATATTAATCAGTGTAATCCCCACTTGGACAATAGACAAAAAATGATTGGGAGATTCTGCTAATTTTAATGCGGCCCTAGCGTTAATATCCCCTTGGTTAACTAACTGCTGTAGTCTAACTTTCCGGGACGAGACTACGGCCATTTCCGACATGGAAAACACACCGTTAGCGAAAATTAGCACCAAAATTGTGAAAAGTTCAAAAGAGAGGGAAGACATTTTTAAAATTGCTGGTATAAAGAGTAAAATTATACAGAGTTCCCAAATTTGGGCTAATGTTAATTAAATCTAACTTATTTTAGTATCCATTATTTTAGGTGATTATCTTAAATACTTTGACTATAAACAAAGTAGTAGTCAGATTTCTTCTATCTATTAGCAGTTAAGAGTCTATTTATCAAGTGAATAATAGGGTGTGTTACGGCCAGACAATAGACATCTGGAGGTAAGGATTGTAGAAACGTTCCATGGAATGTCTCTACAAAGGGTTCAAAGGAGGTACATTTAATTTTCATAAGAGTCTCATCACTTGGGAGTTTGAGAGATAAAGGATTAGTCTTAAATGCACCATAAAATTTTATTGTGTTAGGCTGACAGTAAAACGCTTTAGAGGATGTTGCTAGAGTTATACAAATTAAATCCAGTACGTTTGATCTAAGGTTGACTTGATAAATCATTTCTAGGCTAGATTTTTTCCGCATTCACTGTCAAGAGGGCAATTAAAACTTTTAAAATAGTTGATATCAGAGGTTTCTAGATTTTCACATCGGTAACGACTTCCAATTTAGCGTAAAACTTATGCCATTTTCTTCTATTGTCCGTGCTTTGTCCCGATCTTTGCTGACTGCAGAACTAATTACTAAACTCAACAAACAACAGGAATTGCGGTTAAATGGGATTTCTCGTCTTCCCAAGGGACTAGTAGCTTCAGCATTAGCAAATTATGAAGATCAAAATTTGTGCGTGGTCTGTGCTACTTTGGAGGAAGCTGGGCGGGTTTTCGCCCAAATGGAAGCAATGGGCTGGAAAACTGTCCATTTTTACCCTACTTCGGAAGCTTCTCCCTACGAACCCTTTGACCCTGAAAATGAGTTAAGTTGGGGACAAATGCAGGTTTTAGCTGATTTGGTCAATTGTCAGTCGTCAGTGGTCGCTGGTCAATTAGCTAAGAATAATAATAATATAGCCATAATTGCCACTGTAGGCGCGTTACAACCACATTTACCACCACCGGAGGCGTTTAAGTCATTCTCTGTGACTTTGGAAAAAGGAATGAGTTTTGATTTGGATAAATTTGCGGAAAAAATTACTATTTTGGGATATGAACGAGTTCCCCTGGTGGAAACTGAAGGACAATGGAGTAGACGGGGGGATATTGTGGATGTGTTTCCGGTGTCTTCTGAGTTACCTGTGCGCTTGGAATGGTTTGGAGACGAAATTGAACAAATTCGGGAATTTGACCCCTCTACTCAGCGTTCAGCTTTGGATAAGGTTGAAAAAATTATTCTCACTCCCACAAGTTTCGCACCGATCATTTTCAACGGACTGAAAAATTTATCAAATGTAGAGACGTTCCATGGAACGTCTCTACAAGAATTAGGAACGTTAGAAGGAAGTAGGCAGTTTTTGGGGTTAGCCTTTACAAAACCCGCTTCATTACTTGAATATTTACCTAAGAATACTTTTGTGGTTATTGATGAGCCAGAACAATGTTATGCTCATAGCGATCGCTGGGTGGAAAATGCTCAAAGTCAGTGGTCGGTTGTTAGCGGTCAGTTATCTGTTGAATTACCTAAAATTCATCGCAATTTTGATGAGTGTATAGCAGAAATTAGTAATTTTAAAAAGTTATATTTATCGGAATTATCAGAAGAAAATAGTGGTTTGAATTTGGGGAGTAGACCTTTACCCGTGACTCCTCACCAATTTGCTAAATTAGCGGAGACAATTAGGAAAGAACGCGATCGTAATTTTGCAATTTGGATACTTTCGGCTCAACCTTCCCGTTCAGTTTCGCTACTACAAGAACACGATTGTCCCGCGCAGTTTATTCCCAATACTCGTGATTATCAAGCCATTGATAAACTACAAATTAATCATACACCAATTGCTCTAAAATATTCCGGTTTAGCAGAATTAGAAGGTTTTATTTTACCTTCTTATCGGTTAGTTATTGTCACCGATAGAGAATTTTATGGACAACATTCTTTAGCTAATTTTGGCTATGTCCGTAAACGTCGTCAAGGGACATCTAAACAAGTTGATCCTAATAAATTACGTCCAGGGGATTTTGTTGTTCATCGTAGTCATGGAATTGGCAAATTTGTGAAATTAGAAAGTCTGACAATTAACGAGGAAACCCGTGATTATTTAGTTGTGCAATATGCAGATGGTTTATTAAGAGTTGCTGCTGATCAACTTGGTTCTTTATCTCGATTTAGAACTAATGCAGATAAACCTCCAGAACTGCATAAAATGACTGGAAAAGCTTGGGATAATACTAAGAATAAAGTCAGAAAAGCGATTAAGAAATTAGCAGTAGATTTGTTAAAATTGTATGCAGCGCGATCGCAACAACAGGGTTTTTCCTATCCCCCAGATATGCCTTGGCAAGAAGAAATGGAAGATTCTTTCCCTTATCATCCTACCACAGATCAGCTAAAAGCGGTACAAGACGTAAAACGGGATATGGAAAGTGAAAGACCCATGGACAGGTTAGTATGTGGAGATGTGGGTTTTGGTAAAACTGAAGTAGCAATTAGGGCAATTTTTAAAGCTGTTACCGCAGGAAAGCAGGTGGCACTTTTAGCACCAACGACAATTTTAACTCAACAACATTATCACACAATTAAAGAACGTTTTGCACCTTATCCAATTAATGTAGGTTTACTCAATCGCTTTCGTAGTGCGGAAGAAAAACGGACTATTCAAAAACGTCTCGCAACTGGGGAATTAGATATAGTTGTCGGTACACATCAATTATTAGGAAAAAGTGTGCAATTTAAAGATTTAGGACTTTTGGTAATTGACGAAGAACAAAGATTTGGAGTTAATCAAAAGGAAAAAATCAAAAGTCTGAAAACTGAAGTTGATGTTTTAACTCTTTCCGCTACCCCTATTCCTAGAACTTTATATATGTCATTATCAGGAATTAGGGAAATGAGTTTAATTACCACTCCACCTCCAACTAGAAGACCAATTCAAACTCATCTCGCACCCTTAAAACCGGAAATTGTTAGAAGTGCAATTCGTCAAGAATTAGATCGAGGTGGCCAGGTATTTTATGTAGTTCCGCGAGTAGACGGAATTGAAGAAACCACTGCAAATTTGCGGGAAATGGTTCCTGGAGGAAGATTTGCGATCGCTCATGGTCAAATGGACGAAAGTGAGTTAGAATCAACTATGCTGACTTTCGGAAATAATGACGCGGATATTCTTGTTTGTACGACAATTATTGAATCTGGTTTAGATATTCCGCGAGTTAACACAATTTTAATTGAAGATGCTCACCGTTTTGGTTTATCTCAATTATATCAATTGCGGGGTCGGGTTGGTCGTGCCGGAATTCAAGCTCACGCATGGTTATTCTACCCCAAACAAAGAGAATTATCCGATGCTGCTAGACAAAGATTAAGAGCAATTCAAGAATTTACTCAACTCGGTTCTGGATATCAATTAGCAATGCGAGATATGGAAATTCGCGGGGTGGGTAACTTGCTAGGTGCAGAACAATCTGGTCAAATGGATGCAATTGGCTTTGATTTGTATATGGAAATGTTAGAGGAAGCCATTGGAGAAATTAGAGGTCAGGAAATACCCAAAGTTGAAGATACGCAAATTGATCTTAATCTCACTGCATTTATTCCTTCTAATTACATTACTGATCTTGATCAAAAAATGAGTGCTTATCGCGCTGTAGCTACGGTAAAATCAAAATATGAATTAAAACAAATCGCTGCTGAATGGACTGATAGATATGGTACTATACCCGTACCAGCAAATCAATTATTGCGCGTGATGGAATTAAAACAATTGGCTAAAAACCTGGGATTTAGTCGCATTAAACCAGAGAATAAACAGCATATTGTTTTAGAAACACCAATGGAAGAACCAGCTTGGAATCTATTAGCAGAAAAGTTAACTGCAAATATGAAATCTCGGTTTGTTTATTCTCCGGGAAAGGTGACAGCAAGAGGTTTAGGAGTTTTTAAAGCAGATCAACAATTGCAGACTTTAATTGATACTTTCATGAAAATGCAAGGTGCAATTTCTGAAACTCCTTGAGTTTGATTTTGGAGATTTTGGAGGTTGGGTTAAGGGACAGCGCAACCCAACAAAAATATTAATTATCTTGAGTTTCCTTAAATCATGTTGAGTTTCCTTTATAGTATTTCCCAATTCAAGTGAGGTACAAAAGGTCAGAATTAAACGCAGAAGTATATTAGGGTTTCCTGAAATCATGTTGGGTTTCCTAGCGTCAACCCAACCTACGAATACTAAAAAGGGCGTTATCTATAATCGGATAAGTGATAGTATAGACTAATGGTTAATAGTTAAAGAAATAGGACAATGAAAATTAAAGTCAAAAATCTTGGTACTTTACGAGAAGCAGAATTTACTCTTGGTGACTTGACGATCATTTGTGGTGGTAACAATACCGGGAAAACCTACGCAACTTATGCTTTATTTGGCTTTTTATATACTTGGCGACGAATGCTTTCAATTCAAATCAATGATGATAAAATTGAGGAACTTCTTGCTGACGGTGTAATTCGTATTGATATCCAAGAATATGTTAAAAAATCTGAGCAGATTATCATTAAAGCCTGTGAGAGATATACCCAGGAATTACCGAAAATTTTTGCAGCACCAATAGATAGATTTAAACACACAGAGTTTAACATCAGTCTAGAAATAAAAACTGAAGATATGAAATTAAAAAACAAATTTGATCGGAAAATGGGATCAGGTAATGCAGAAATTTTCTCTATTACTAAAAGTGAAGAAAGTACAGAATTAGTTGTTACTCTTCTGGTTGAAAAAGACAAGGTAAAAATACCTCGTGAAGTTATTAAATTTCTCATTGCTAATGCTATAAAAGATATTATTTTTGATCAGTTTTTTCCTCGTCCTTTTATTGCTAGTGCTGAACGAACTGGCGCGGCCATTTTTCGCAAAGAGTTGAATTTTGCTAAAAATCGTTTACTAGAAGAAATTGGTCAAGCTGACGAAAATATTGATACAGTGGAACTTTTACTGAAAGAGTATGATGATTATGCTCTACCGATAAAAACGAATGTGGATTTTACTCGTAAACTTGAAACCATTATTAAAAAAAATAGTTTCATTACCGATAAATATCCTGATATATTAGCTGATTTTACTGATATTATTGGTGGTGAGTATACTGTCACCCGCAACGATGAGCTTTATTATGTACCTAAGGGTAAAAAAGTTAAGCTTTCTATGGATGAAAGTTCTAGTGCTGTGCGTTCTTTATTAGACATTGGCTTTTATCTGAAACACGAAGCTGAACATGGTGATTTATTGATGGTAGATGAACCAGAATTAAATCTACACCCTGAAAATCAACGCCGAGTAGCCAGACTTTTTGCTCGACTGGTTAACGTGGGTATTAAGGTTTTTATCACTACCCACAGCGATTACATCGTTAAAGAACTGAATACTCTAATCATGCTTAATCATGATAAACCCCATCTCCAGCGAATTGCCCAACAAGAAGGTTATCGGCCAGAAGAACTGATTACTGCTGAAAAAATTAAAGTTTATATTGCGGAAGAAGCAAATATGAAACTAGAGGGAAATACAAAAAAAACTAAATGTCAAACTCTTATACCTGCGGATATTGACCGAGAATTGGGTATTGAAGCTCGGAGTTTTGATAGAACAATTGAAACGATGAATCGGATTCAGGAAGCAATTTATTGGAGTGAAGAGTAATGTCTGATATTGCTATCCTCAAAGAAATGATTCAAGAAACCGCTACGGTATCATTAGAAAGTGATCTCAACGGAGGAAATCAGGTAATACTTAAAGAACCTAAAGACAATTACGATATAACTATTTATGGGATGCCTGATGATGATCATGTTATAATTATTAATCCAGAGGAATTTAAGTCACTTGATACAATTTTCAAAGGAAAAAACGGTGAATGTAAACGTGCAGATTTTATTATCATTGCTGATACTGGTAAGCAACAGACAATTATCTGTATTGAAATGAAAGCAGGAAAAGGAGGAACAATGAAAGATATTATTGCACAACTTCAAGGAGCAAAGTGTTTTGTTGCCTATTGTCGGGAAATTGGTCAATCATTTTGGGATCATCCGAATTTTCTTAAAGATTATAAATGGCGGTTTATCAGCATTAAAAACATCACGCAAAAAACAAAAACACGGTTTGACCCTAATCAAAAGTCCACTTCAAAATTACAAATACGCCAGATTTCAGGTAAATCTTTTCAATTTAATGATTTAGTCCATTGCCAAAAATAATGCTAGTGATAGCTATATAGTCAAGTAAATTTTATCATCTGAATAAATTGCCGATTCTTACCAATCTCAATTAAAATCCAAATAGAGGTAACAATGGTTTTACAAATAGTTAGACATCAATTTACAGTTAAACAATTTCACCAAATGGCTGAATCTGGTATTCTGTCAGAAAATGAGCGAGTAGAATTAATTCGGGGGGAAATGATTGATATGTCACCTATTGGAAGAAGACACGCTGGTTGTGTAAATAGATTAGTTAATCTGCTAATTCAGCTTTTAGGAAAACGGATCATTCTTGCACCTCAAAACCCTGTAAAATTAAATGAAACTTCTGAACCCCAACCAGACATAGCATTATTAAAACCACGTCCAGATTTTTATAGAAATTCACACCCCCAACCAGAAGATATATTTTTGTTAATAGAAGTGGCTGATACAACTGTAAAATATGACCGGGAGGTGAAAATTCCTTTATATGCAGAAGCAAATATTCCTGAAGTTTGGTTAGTAGATGTTAATCAGGAAATTATCGAAGTATATCGAAATTCTCTTGAGGGAATTTATCAAGATGTACAAAAGTTAACAAAAAATCAAAGTTTATCAATTTTAGCTTTTCCTGATGTGAGTATTCATCTGAGTGAACTATTTTAGTTAAATTTTTAGTTAGATTTTATGCTCTCCTGGCGATTAGAAACCGCTTCTACAACAGCCAAAACTGACCTTGAGTTTGATTTTGAAGGTTGGGTTAAGCGACAATGAATTTCCCAATTGGGATTAATTAGGTATCCCGCAAAAAAGAATGTAGAGACGTTCTATGAAACATCTCTACAACAATTTTAGAAACCGCACATTTAATCAATTGGATCAATACCTAGTGCGCGTAACTGTTCTGCTAACCTTTTAGCCCGTTGGCTTTCTTGTTCAGCCCGTTGGCTTTCTTGTTCAGCCCGTTGACGTTCTTGTTCAGCCCGTTGGCTTTCTTGTTCAGCCCGTTGACGTTCTTGTTCAGCCCGTTGACGTTCCTGTTCAGTCCGTTGACGTTCCTGTTCAGTCCGTTGCTGTTCTTGTTCTAGCTTTTCTACAGCCCAGGGTAACAGATTACCTGCTTGATCCCACCACCGTAGCCAGTAACCTATGCGACCTTCCTTTTCTCCTTCCCACAATCCCAAAAATAATCCCATATCTGTAATCCAGTAGCGATTATTTTCGTCTATTGGCTGTAATTTATACTGTCCTGACTCGATTTGATGAACTTCTAATACAGCAGTCAGGGGATCAAAAATTACATAAGTAGGAACTTGGAGAATTTGTTCATAAAAAAACCATTTTCCGGGGGGGAAAGTGCGTCTAGCTGAGTATTCTTTTCCGTCAGTATCTGAGCAAAATTCCATGACAATACTGGGAATTTCCCCTTCTAGGTGGGGTGTATAGCTGCGTCTATCTGTCACCCCAGATAGGGGTAAAACTGTCCGCACAAAAAACCAATCTGGTGCTTTGACAACAAGTTTACCATCCATGGTGGCACAGATGCCCAAATTTGCCGCTATGAGCATGGTGGGTTGAATATATCCACTTAATTCTAGACTTTCTCGTAATGCTCCAGCAATTAATGGTTGTGCAGTGTTTTCCACAGGTTCTTCTTCTAAGATAAAATCTTCGGGTAATGCTTCCCAAGAAATTGTCACTTTTGATAGTTCGGCAACGGTCGGTATTGGAGTAGCAACCATAACTCTAACTCCCTGGGTATTTTGGGGATTTTTGGTAATCTAAGATTTATATTGTCTTATTATAGCTGAATATTTACCAGGTTCAGATCCCCGACTTTTTTAGGAAGTAGGGGATATTTGTTAGTTATACACTATACAAACTCTTGACCCATTCCCATTCTTGGGTTAAGCCATTTCTTAAAGATACTTGGGGTTGATAATTAAGGATTTTCCGGGCTTTGGATACGTCAGCAGCGGTGTGACGGGCATCTCCCATGGCTTTTTCGATATAATGACGTTTGATGGGTTTAGCGACTATTTCCGCCATGGTATCTAAAACTTCTGATAAGATGACTCTACTGCCGCCGCCGATATTGAAAATTTGGCCTACTGCTTCTGGTACCATAGTAGCAGCTAAGTTAGCAGCGATCGCATCACTGACAAAAGTAAAATCTCTGGTCTGGTTTCCGTCACCATAAACGGGAATTGCTTCGTCTTGCAACACCGCTTTAAAAAACTTATGAAATGCCATATCTGGTCGTTGTCTTGGTCCATAAACTGTAAAATAACGTAAGGACACAAAGGGGACACCAAAGTTTTTATGATATAACATTCCCAACTGTTCGGCCGCTAATTTAGTAATACCATAGGGTGACACAGGTAAAGGTTTAATTTCTTCATGGGTTGGTAATGTTTCCGCGTCACCATATATGCTAGATGTAGATGCAAACACTAATCTTTTGAGATTTTGAGCATCTTTAGCAGCTTCTAATAAGACTTGTGTAGCGTTAATATTCCGTTCAGTATAAGCCCGAAAACCTTTCCCCCAACTGGCTCTAACTCCAGCTTGGGCTGCTTGATGATAAACTAATTGGACATCTAAAAGCAGTTTTTGCAAATCTAAAAATTGTATATCCCCTTCTACTAAGGTAAAATTGGGGTAGTGTTGAAAATTGGCGATATTTTTCCACTTCAAGAGGGGATCATAATAATCATTAAATTCATCAATACCAATTACCTCTTCTCCCTGTTTTAATAATGTTTCAGCTAAGTGAGAACCAATAAAACCCGCAACTCCAGTGACAATAATCTTAGTCATTTTATATTTTGTGATTTGACTGTAATTTTGTTTAACAGCCTAATATTAATTATTTATAACTGAGTCTAACTAAGGATATAATTCTTCCATAGATATTCAAGAATTTACTAAAAAAATATAAATCTTTACAAAATCAACAAATAGGGAGATACCCGACTTGTTGCAGAAGTCGGGTATCTGTGTTTATCCGTAGATTCTATCTATAATCCTGTCTTTGAATATCCCGTAATCTAGCAGCATCACGCATATTATAATCACTACGAGTAAAGCGATTTAACTGCATTTCAAAAAATTCTCGATTTGCTTGTAAATGCTGGGGATTTTCATCATCTAAAGGATATAAAAGAGCAGTTCTTAGAGCTTGAATTACCGCAGATGTTACATTGTACATGGAACGTTGAAAAGTAATTCCCAATTGAATTAAAATATCCTCTTCTCCTCGACAATATTGTTGATAATAATCAACAAGATATTGAGGCAAAAAATGCAACATATCTTGCATTAATAGTGTCGGAGGAATACCTGCTGTACCGACGGGAAATACATCAGCATAAAGAATACCATAATGGAAGTCTTTTTGGTCTTCTGGAACTTCCCCTGCTTGGGCATTATATGACTTTGTGCCTCTAAATGGTGCGGTGCGATAAAAAACGGCTTCCACATAGGGTAAAGCGGCTTCATATAACCAGGTAAACGCTTTTGATTTGGGGATAATTTCATAACATTCACCGTCAATATAAACATGATGGTAAATGGGGCGGCCGGCAATAGCAAATATACCATTGATGAGAAAGTTCATAGCGTCAGGTACACTTTTGAAACCACCTTCGTCATAAATATCTGACATTTCAAAAAACACCGGTGCCATGACTTCCCAGAAAAGTCCTAAATTAGAATAATAGGACATCATGCGGCACTGTTCCAAAAACATATCAGGAAACAGTTTATAAAGTCCCAACATTAGAGGATTTTTCCGAAAATAAGCTTTAATTGCTTTATCTGCATTGGCTTGATATTCGGCTGAGTCTAAATAAGCATCAAATTGGTTTACTGGTGCATACATTTTACGGTGCCAAAGCATAGCCTGCATACAAGCTTCCGCAAATTCCATGTTGATTCTATCATGGAATAAATGATGGAATATTTTGGGCATTTTGATGGTTTCACCTTTTTCCATAAATGCCAAAAGTTCTGGGTGTGCAGTAGCTTCACCGCGCCAAATTCTTAAATCAGCATCATCACCTGCATAATGATTATGGAGGTCTAAATATTCCTGTGGTAAGAAGTATTTAAAAGCTGGTAAAGGATTTAAAAATACCCTTTCAGCAATATATAATAAATCTCGCCAATAAAAATCCATCGGTACAGCATAGGCTTTATAAATACCGATAATTTGCATTAAATTTTCTGGGGTGTCTGGTAACATTGAACCACCAGCTTCTAAGCGATGAATAATTTCTGCAAATTCGTGTTTTGAGGGAGGAATTTTGGCTTTTGGTTTTTCTGAAGTTTGTACCATATTATTTTGGTTTTGGGTTTATTTGTTGGCTTCCATAGGCGCCTGGAACTGAAGTTCCAGGCTAATAGCTAAAGTTTACTAAAGTAAACTAAGGATTTTCTTGTTCCCATACTCTGTGTGGGAATTAATTCTAGTCTAGAAGGCTCTGCCTTCAATAATATTAGAATTAGGGGCAGAGCCTCTGTGATAGCATTCCCAGTCGGAGACTGGGAACGAGATATTGATTATAATTACTTTAAGGCAATTACGGATTTTTCGGTGGGGGAAATTGCGGCTACCATAGCGGTAGTTGTGGTTTCACTCCAACGCACTAACCAGGTGGGTTGTACTCCCAAAAAGATAATTAAGGATGCTAAAATTAGTGCAGGAACTTTTTCTGCCCAGATGACTCTAGGGTAGTAAGCTAAGTTATTTTGCAATTTACCAAAACAGGTACGGTTGAGAAGAATGACAAAATAAACTGCGGTTAAACCAGAGGCAACTACACATAAAATTGTGGGAACTGGAAAGGTAGAAAAACTGCCTTGAAAGGAAATAAATTCAGCAATGAAACCTGTTAAACCGGGAATACCAGAACTAGCCATACCACCTAAAACTAGCAAGGCACTAATTAATGGTAAACCGCGAATAGGACTCATTAAACCATTGAGTTTATCTAATTCTCTTGTGCCAACTTTAGTTTCAATAACTCCTACTAAATGAAAGAGAATAGCGAGAATAATTCCATGACTAAACATTTGGGCTACTGCACCAACTAATGCTAAAGGTGTGGCTGCGGCTGCTGCTAGTAAAATATAGCCCATGTGGCCAATAGAACTATATGCTACCATGCGTTTGATGTCTTTTTGGGCAATGGCTACAACCGCCCCATAAATCGCGCTAATTGCTCCCCAAATTGCCAATGTTGGGGCGATAATATGCCAAGCTTGGGGAAACATTCCTAAACCAAATCTTAATAGGCCATAAGTTCCCAATTTGGCTAATATTCCACCCAATAAAATAGCGATAGGTGCGGAAGCTTCCACATAAGCATCTGGTAGCCAGGTATGGAAGGGAATTAAGGGAATTTTGATACCAAAACCTAGAACTATTCCTGCTAATAATATTAATTGCATTCCCGCAGAAATCTTTTCAGTGGCAACAGCATCAAAAGCAAAACTGTGAGAACCTGTTAACCATACCATTCCTAAAAATGTGGCTAAAATTAAAGCCCCGGAAATGGCTGTATAAATCAGAAATTTCATGCCGGCATAAGCTCGTTTTTCGCCGCCCCAAATGGAAATTAGTAAATAAAAGGGGATTAGTTCTAATTCATAGAACAGGAAAAACAGAAGCAAATTTTGTGATAAGAAAGCACCAGCTACCCCACCACTAACAAACAAAATCAGGGCATAAAATAACCGAGGACGTTCTGTATCTTTACTGCTGCTGTAAATAGCAATCCAACTGAGGAAGCTATTTAATACTAACATTAATATTGATAATCCATCTACTCCTAATTGATAACTCAACCCCAGGGTTTCATTCCAGGGTAAATATTCGGTAAATTGCGTCCCGGAATTGCTGATATCAAATTTGAACAAAATCAAAATATTCCACAGCAAAACTAACCCTGTAATGATTAACGATGCTAAACGAATTCGACTTGCGGGAATATCTTTTGTTGGATAAAAAGCGATGATTATGGCGGCTATAATTGGTAGCCAAATTAAAACACTCAACATATTTCTGATCTGGGAATTGGTAATTGGTAATGCTATAAGTCAGGTGCAAATTAAAAAATTAATTTCATGAACTGCACACCCCAAAAAGGCCATGACAACCAAGCACCTAAAACACCTACTCCTAAAAGGACTGTCAGGGCATAGGTTTGAGTTTGTCCATTGTTACTATATTTCAATCCTTCACCACCTAAAAGAGAGAATAAACCCACAAAGTTGACAATACCATCTACTACGAATCTATCTAGGATATCGGCAAATTTAGAAAGTTGGGCAACGCCGAAAATAATGGTGATTTTGTACAGTTTGGGAGTGTAAAAGTCATAAGCAAATAAATTTTGTAAACCTTGCCAGGGTAAACGAATTGGTTTAGGAATGTTGCCTAAATAGATGATGCTGCTAATACTGCAACCGAATATACTTGACCAAATTAATAGTAGGGCGACATCTTTATTTAATGTTGCCCAGTCAGGAAGCAATGACAAGCTTTGTAATACTAAAGGCAGGTGTAAAACAAAGCCTGATAAAATCATCATTGGTAAAACCATTAACCAAATAGCTTCGGGGGAACGTTCACTCATTTGTTTGGGTTTACCAGCAAAAATTAAACCAAATTCCCTAGTTAAACTAAATGTGGTTAAGGCATTAACAATAATAACTATTCCTACTAAAGTCGGATGTGTTACCCATAAACCATCAGCTAATTTGAATAATGCCCAAAAACTACCTAAAGGGGGAAAACCTATTAAACCCAATGTACCAATAATAAATGCTAAACCGGATATGGGACGACGTGACCATAATCCACCTAATTGGGTGACATCTTGGGTGACACTATTCCAAACAATTCCCCCGGTACTCATGACTAGTAATGCAGAGGATAAAGCATGGGTGAGGACTAATAGTAGCGCAGCTTCATTTTGTTGTGTGCCTACGGCAATAAATACCAAGCCCATGTAAACACTAACACAATAGGATAAACAGCGTTTAATGTCAATTTGAGCGATCGCAATTAACGCCCCACCAATAGCTGTTACTGTACCAATAGCCACCATTACAGAAGCTGCGACGGGAGATAAACTAAATACAGGTTGTAATTTAATTAACACCCATGCCCCACTGGCGACGACCACCGAATTTCGTAAAATTGTACTAGGAATGGGTCCTTCCATTGCTTCATCTAACCACAAATGTAGGGGAAATTGGGCGCATTTACCCATGGGACCTGCAATTAAGCCCAAACATACTAGAGTAATAATTGTGGGGTCAACATTTGCAGTAGCCGCCCAAGCAGTCAACTCTGTATAATTCCAAGTCCCTGAAAGTGTCCAAAGTCCTAAGACACCCATTAACAAAAACAAGTCTCCTACCCGTTTGGTTAAAAAAGCATCTCGCGCCCCAGTCACTACCAAAGGCTGACTAAACCACAACCCTACTAACAGGTAAGTTCCCAAGGTGAGGACTTCCAGAATTACATAAGTGGAAAATAAATCGTTACACAAAACTAAGCCACAAAGACCTGCTTCAAATAATCCCAATAAGGAAAAGAAACGTCCCCAACCCCAGTCCATTTCCATGTAACCAATAGCGTATATCTGCGCCAGCAAGTTCAATCCGGTAATAATAATTAACGCCCCCACACTGACAGCAGAAATTTCTAAATTAATGGTTAGATTTAAACCTGCAGTAGATAGCCAAGGAATAAATACTTCTTGGGCTGGATGATTTCCAATCACAAAGAAAGCAAGAACAGCATGAACAAATGAGCAAAAGGTCATAACTGCGTTTACGTATCCCGCTGGTCGAGGACCTGTTTTGCGAATTATTCCTGGTGACCAGGGTATGGCTAAAAGCCCACCTATCAAAGCATAAATCGGGACTAGCCAAATAGTATCTAGTAAATACTGACCCATTCAATTACCTCTACAGTTTGCAGCAAAACTTAAAAAAAACACAGCAAATACCCTTGATCCCTATCAATCTAGTGATCATTGATGATCGCATTTTATTTTAATTTAATATTATTATGAATAGTTTACCTTTATCTGTACCAAAAATAAATTATTAAGTAGATGAATTTGCAATGATTTCTGTAAGTGATTCTTATATTTCTGTACATTGGATTATCAAATAGTAACCATCATGTTTACTCTATAGATTAACTTTTCAAGCAGTATCTAAGTAGGTTGGCGTTAAAAATTGTCGTTATGACAAGGGAACAGGGAACAGGGAACAGGGAACAGGTTACAGGGAACTCTTAACTGGGAACAGGGAACAGGGAACTCTTAACTGGGAACAGGGAACAGGGAACTCTTAACTGGGAACAGGGAACAGGGAACAGGGAACTCTTAACTGGGAACAGGGAACAGGGAACTCTTAACTGGGAACAGGGAACAGGGAACAGGGAACTTTACTTTTTGTTACTTATGTCGGTTTTTTTCCGTTCACCTACTTATAATCCAGGGGTAGTGTTTACCACCCGATTTTTTTATACTTTAACAAGTATCTGACATGGGGACTCATGTAAGTTACTGACTACAATAACTACTTGTGGGCTGAGTTGACTAATAGGGGCTGGTTTCATATCCCGATAATCAATAATTTGGACAACAATGAGGTAAGCAATAGCCAGAAGTATAGAAATTACCCCTGTAATAATCGCAACTATCTGAGAACGGTTCATAAGTGTTTCCTGTAAATTAAGTAAATACTACAAATTTAAGTAAATAATGATTTTAGAGACTTTTCATGGCTGAATATGGCTACTCCACCTCGGTTATCGGCAACATCAAAGATAGTATAGTATTAATATTAGGACTTATGCAAGATATGGCTAAAAACCTTATTTTTGTGTAACAGAACTTTTCTGAAATTAAGCTTTATGTCACTAACTGAAGAAATTCTCTCTCAACTCCCAGGGGATATTTTAGGCGGCTTGCGTCGTGCAGATACCATTTTAACATCTCTAAGAGATAATAACTCACCCATACCAAATGTAGTTAAAGAAAATCCCGAAAATTTAGAATCATTACAATTTGATGTCATTATTTGCGGTGGAACTTTGGGAATTTTAATTGGTTGCGCTTTAGCTGTGCGGGGTGTGCGCGTAGCCTTATTAGAAAGGGGAATTTTGCGGGGAAGAGAACAGGAATGGAATATTTCTCGCCAAGAGTTAAAAGTATTTCGAGAATTGGAATTACTAACGGAAGCGGAATTAAACCAGGCTATTGTTACTGAATATAATCCGGCACGAGTTAGCTTTCCAGGAAGTACGGAAGTTTGGGTAGAAGATGTTCTTAATATTGGCATAAGTCCTATTTATTTACTCGAAACACTAAAAATCCGATTTCTAAATGCTGGAGGAAAATTATTTGAAAATACACCATTTAGTAATGTAGTAATTCACAAAAATGGAGTTATTATCAATAACCAATTTACTGGAAAATTGTTATTAGATGTCATGGGAAATCTATCACCAATTAGCCAACAAGCACGTCAAGGAAAAAAACCAGATGCACTTTGTTTAGTTGTAGGAACTTGTGCTACAGGATTTCCTGAGAATAAAACTGGTGATTTATTATTATCTTTTACAGCATTGGAAAATCAATGTCAATATTTTTGGGAAGCATTTCCCGCCAAAGACGGGAGAACAACTTATTTGTTCACTTATTTAGATTCAGCACCAGAAAGATTGAGTTTAGAAACTTTATTTGCTGAATATTTTCGTCTGTTACCAGAATATCAAGGTGCGGAAATTAATCACCTCAATTTTCAACGGGCTTTATTTGGTTTCTTTCCCAGTTATCGTCAAAGTCCTTTACAAACACCTTGGAACCGGATTTTATTTGTAGGAGATAGTAGCGGAAATCAATCACCTTTAAGTTTTGGTGGTTTTGGGGCTATGGTGCGTCATTTACAAAGGTTAACTTTGGGAATTGCAGAAGCATTGAAAACTGATCAATTATCTGCCAAATCTTTAGCAATTCTCCAACCATATCAACCGAGTTTAAGTGTAACTTGGTTATTTCAAAAAGCCATGAGTGTAGGTGTAAATCAACAAATTAACCCCAATCAAATTAACCAATTACTCGCGGCCGTATTTGCACAAATGCAGCAGTTAGGGACACCTGTTTTAAAACCTTTTTTACAAGATATTGTTCAATTTGGACCGTTAACAAAAACTTTGTTAAAAACTGGTTTATCTCATCCTTTATTGGTTGCAAAAATCATTCCCCAAGTGGGTTTATTGAGTTTATTAGATTGGATGTTACATTATGTAAATTTAATTGTGTATACTAGATTGTTTAATTTAAGTCCAATGTTAGAAATGTTAGTTAATAATCTACCACAAGACAAACAATATTATTGGCATCGGTTAATAGATAAATGGCGGTTTGGTTCTGGTAGTGATTATCATGAATAAGTAGGTGAACACAATCAAACAAATCTGTGT
>LJOT01000617.1 GCA_001672075.1 Anabaena sp. CRKS33 | reverse complement strand
AACACCACCAAACAATTTCAGCCAGAAAGCTGTTCCTAGAATTTCCGCTCTCTTCTCAGGCTCTCGGACTATAGAGCGGACTACTATGGCATCTAAACCAAGGGTGGAAAGGGTACTAAATAAAGCCACAAAAGCAGTAGCATAGTTAAAAACCCCAAACTGTTGTACTCCTAAGTAGCGAGCGACCCAAACCCCCACAAATAACCCCACACCCATGCGAAGGATGCGGTCTGCAAATAACCAACCTGTATTCGCAATAATCTTTCTTAGATTATCACTTGATTTAAGAAATGACAACTTTTTTTTGAAATTTAATTTACTTAGCATGAGCCAATTTTCATTTGGGGCATATTTCCTGGCATAAATAACTAACTTTGTCCAAAAACGAAGTTAAGTCCGGCAAATAATTTATCTAAATTAGATATACTATACTCTTGGATATTTTTAATAAAATCCTGTTCTCGCAGCTGTCCAAATTCCCATATTTTACCATTAGAAACAATACCATATAATAATTGTTCCGGTTGATTGTTTAGCTTCTGAGCGGCAATTAATTCGGCTAAACATTGTCCCCACCCTTCCTCAAAGTTGTCTTTTTTAGCTTCTACTAATATTAAATAAGGAGACTCAAAAACAATTTTGCCTCTAGGTGATCTTTTAGCAACAATATAATCAGGGATACCTGATAGTCTTTCATCAAAATTTAATGGCTGATGACTCCATATTAATAACTTATCTTTATACTTTTGCCAAATTTCAATTAAAATAGGAAAAATAACTGCTTCACAAATAGCATACTCTGAGTTAAATACAACTCCTTCCCGTAAAACTAATTCAAAACGATTACGAAAGTAATCATCAATCTCTAAGGGATTTTCTTGGATGAAATTCTCTTCTTGATAAGTTAAAGGAAAGTCCCCTAAGACTTGGGGATACACAACTAACGTAGTTAACCAAGGTCAAACAGTGTCAATTGCTGATAGTTCGCTCTCTGATTGACCTTACTCGTAAAATTACCTTCAGGTTCT
>LJOT01000616.1 GCA_001672075.1 Anabaena sp. CRKS33 | reverse complement strand
AAGTTTCCATCCACTTGTTTTATATTCAACTGAACGGTTATTTTTTTGAAATCTGGGATAACCCTTCTTACCTGGAACTTTTGCTTTGCAATTATCAAAAAATCTTTTAATTGCAAATGCCGCTCTCTCGGCTGCACTTTGTCTAGCCATTGAGTTTAATTTATCAGCAAAATCAAATTCATTAGCTAAGACCGCAGTGTATTTATTCAGGTCGTAATATTTAACATTTTGATTGTCCATCCAAAAGCGCAAGCACTTATTACGGATGAATTGGGTTATCCGTATAGCCTGATCAATTTTTTGATATTGCTGCTTTGTGCCTTTGGCTTTAAATTCAAAAACAATCATTTTTTTATTACTAATTCGACCTGTTTTTAGTATAGTATACTTTAGGAAATTAGTCAATTCCTAAGATTGCTAAAAATGAAACTACCCTCTCTCACGATTAAGCTGCGCTTAATATCCCTTGAAGGGTGTTTAATTTTTACCTGCCTTACATCCCCACCCTGTAGAGGGATGGGGTATTACGGCGTTTTCTGATAAATTAGAAATTATATTTACATAATCATAATCATAATCATAAAATCCCCCTCTTTATAGGGAACAGGGAACTCTTAACTGGGAACAGCTTTTTGAGTAGGGTGTGTTAGCGACAGCATAACGCACCATTTTAAATCATTATCCTGTAAATCTTTTCATCCTGGACATTATCTCGACTTACTTAGGCAAGCTCAGTACAAGTCGCGGTAGTTGAGCGTAGTCGAAACTCGATAACCACCTAATATGGCTAACGCCACCCTTCGCTATCAGACAAATGTAAAAGCATAAATGTTACTAAAGTCCCTTTTGTGACACCAATCTAAGCTATAAATAACACATTAAAATCAAAAAAATACGGTTGTATTTCTGATTAAATCCATTACAATTATAATAGATCCGGGTTTTACGTGAAGTTGCTCATTCCCTACCCCATACAATAAAAACCTACACTACCAGGTGCAAAGGAAAAAAATATGTTCAACAACCCTTT
>LJOT01000064.1 GCA_001672075.1 Anabaena sp. CRKS33 | reverse complement strand
GTGGCTACTAGGATTCTTCTACTTTCTGAATGCCGAAAAGCCATTAGCCAAAGCGCTGATGATTGGCCTGGGCTGTCTTTTACTAGAATTCCACAGCGGCAGAATTGGCGATTTTGACAGCTTTACCTATGTCATTAGCGCTTTAGTTTTAATCTATTCGGGTTCGATTCAACTTTCCGAACCTATACTCCGAGCATTTAACTACCTGGGAGATTTATCTTATCCACTTTATCTGTTTCATTCACCAGCTATTCTTTTTGGCTATGCGGTACTCAGCTTGAGAACTTCTTGGTCTTTAGTCTTGCTAGCACTGATCAGCTCAATCTTTTTCTATCATCTTATTGATCAACCAGTCCGCATCAAAAAAAATCAAAAACTTGCCTAAGTGGAAGTTTTAACTTTTGTTAATCGCCCCAAACTTTGGTAAAATAACGATTAGAAGTTATTAATTATTATGCCAGTTACCCTGATCGAATTAAGTCAATCTATCAATCTCGAAGACAAACAACAGATGGTTACATTTGTACATACAACTATGGTTGAAATTCTCAAAATCCCAGAAAGCGATCGCTTAGTTAGAGTCATAGAGTACGATAGCAATAATTTTTATCCTCCCCTTAATGCGTCGGATAAGTATGCTCTTATTACAATTTCTATGTTTCCAGGGCGATCTCTTGAATCTAAAAAACTCCTTTACCAAAAGCTCTGTCAAGGGTTAGAAACATTTGGATTTTCCCCTACGGATACGAGAATTATTATTAACGAAATACCTGCGGAAAACTGGGGATTACGAGGGGGAATTTCCGGTGATGAATTGCTCTAAAATGCCCAGAAAATGCCCATTAAATCATGATAAATTGATAATATTCTCTACTTTTGACAGCAATATACTCAATCAAATCACTATTATTTATCTCAACTGAAGGAAATCTAAAATGAGAAATCAATCTAAAATTTTGTTTTGTTGCAAGCTGACTGTTCTCTATGTTCTTGCAAAACTAAAGTTTCTTCATGTTCTGTTACCCAAAGAATTGAAAAATGAATTGCCAATTGATTGGAATAATCGAATGTTTTGGACAGCTTTCCAGTCTGGAGGTCAGAAAATTTATTTTGATTACTACAGCGAACTGAAAAAACCTGTTTCTTATGAACCCAAAATAAAAGTTGATTCCGAGTTGCAATTAACCGAAAAGGATCTTAAATTCTTTTACGATAATGGCTACCTCGGTCCCTTCGATTTAATCGATCCAGATGAAGCTAAAGCATTACAAGAACATTTAGTTAATCTTTATAATCAGGAATCTAAAATTTATTCTTATAGCAGAGGAGATTATGAATTTGATGATCCTACTGCTCCAGACTTAGCAAAAGTAATACGATTGGAATTAGCTAAACGACAGGGGCACGATCGCCATCTGGAAGATCCTACCCTCTTGAATTTGTTTAAAAGACCAGAAATTACTGAGCGATGCGCTCAACTTTTGGGATCAGATATAATTTTATGGTACTCTCAATTTTTCCAAAAACCTCCTCATAGTAATAAAACAGAATTGCATCAAGAATCAACTTGGTTATCTTTTGACCAGAAAAGATCGATTCTCCATCCCGAAGATTCTGAAGAATTGTTTCAAGTAAGCTGTTGGATTGCTCTAACTGATGCGACCAAGTACAACGGATGTATGACAGTAGTTCCAGGGAGTCATTGGGAAATATCTCCCGTCCAACTGAGTACGGCCCAAACAACAACGGGATACGGGGCTTATCAAGGAACACTTTGTTATCCCATTGACGAACAAAAAGTCAATTTAATTGAAATGAAAGCCGGACAATTTTTTATCTTCACCGAGCGAGTTATTCACGGTTCAGTAGATAATGTCTCAGATGATTGGAGATGGGCTGTTAACGGTAGAATTGCGAAAACAAATACAAAAGTTTTTACTAAAGAAATGCTCGAAGAAAATCTGGAAATCAGCATTTATCGCATTAAAAAATTTAAGCTAGATAACTGGAAAGCTGTTCTTTTACGAGGGCAAGATCGTTTTGGCTATAATCGCTTACTTGAGTAGTGACCAGTCTTTTGTTGTCTGTGTCCGGTGAAGCTTTTTTAAAGTTTTTACTGCGCTCAACAAACAATGGTTGCCAGAAATTCATGCACATTTTGCATGAATTTCTCTTGTCTGCTAGAAATTGATTCTAATGTAGAATAAGCAGATTGCTGGCAGCGAATGGCGTTACTCTGAGAAAAAACATTTGGGTAGGTTTGAGCCGCAATTGCATCAAAAATTACAGTATTATCAGAACAGGATAGCCATTTGATTAAATCTTGCTCATCAAAAACTCTACCAATACAGGTATTAACCAGAATAGCTTGACGACGTAGATAAGAAAAATCTTCTGTAGTTAAGGCTCGAACATGAGGAGGAACGTGTAAAGAAATAATATCACTTTGAGATAAAAGTTGTGGCAAGTCTGTGTACTTTAACTGATGATTTTCTAGAATAGGTTTGCGATTTTTGCTGTAGTATAAAACCTGCATTCCCATACTAATTGCTAACGGAGAAAGAGACATTCCCACATTTCCCATTCCCACAATACCGAGAGTTTTACCGTGAAGTGAATAGGGAAACTCTGGCCAATCATTTCTTAATAAACCGCGAACTAAAGCACCAACTACTAAGATAACAAATTCAGCCGTTTCCCGATCACAATAACCAACAACTTTAGACACACAAATTCCCAATTGAGTCGCCATATCTAAATCAATATTATTCAAACTTGAACCATAAACTCCGATATATTTGAGTTTTTTGGACTCAGTTAAAAAAGAAGCATTGATGTTGATGCGAATGCTAACGAGCAAACAATCAGTTTGATGAATAATCGTTTCATTTGTGTCTTCAATCTTCTCAAAAATAATAATTTCTGCTTGGGATAGCTCTTGAAAGCGATCAAGAATTGGTTCGGGAAGTTCCGCTATACCAATAATAGTAATTCGATTAAATGTAAATTCCTTGGACATACCTCAATTAAATCCAAATAGATCGATGACAATTGAATTAGGTTTGTGATCAGATTATTTACTATGATACAATAAAGATTGAATATAGAAAATAAGTCAACCATGAGCGAGCTTTCTCCATTTTTGGATCTTACGCATAAAAACGCAATTGTTTGTGGCAGCACATCAGGAATAGGTCAAGCAACAGCAATAGTTCTTGCTAATTTGGGTGCTAATATTACCCTCATTGCCCGCAATGAAGAAAAGTTAGCAATAATGGCTAACGAACTAGATAATAAGTTAGGACAAAAACACGATTACATCGTAGCAGATTTTTTGCAACCAGAACAATTAAAAACACAAGTTGATCGCTATTTAGTAGACAAAAAAACTATTCATATCCTCATCAATAATACGGGTGGCCCTCCCAAAGGAGAAGCAAATACAGCCAAAGTATCAGATATTCAAGCAGCTTTTGCTCAACATTTAATTTGCAATCATTTGTTGACACAAGCAGTGGTATCAGGAATGAAAAAAGTTGCCTATGGTAGAATTATTAATATTACCTCTTATGAAGCAAAAGAACCGGTTGAAGCTAGAGGAATTTCTGCTACAATGCGAGGGGCTATTTCCAACTGGGCAAAAACAATGGCTAATGAACTTGGCAGGTATGGCATCACTGTTAACAATATACTGCCTGGAGTTGTAGAAACAAGGCGATTATCTTATCGAATTCAAGAGGAAATTGAGAAGACAGGCAAAACTAAAGAAGAAGTAATGCAATATTTAACATCTTCTATTCCAGTGGCTAGATTTGCTCAACCCGAAGAAATTGGTTGGGTAATAGCCTTTGTAGCATCTCCTCTTGCTGCTTATATAAATGGTATTAATCTACCTGTTGATGGCGGTATAACTAAATGTTTATAACTTCATGAAAGTAAGTTATAAAAAAAGTTTTTTGTCAGAGTTTATACTGTACTATACTATTAGCGTAATCAAAAAATATCAAAAACCGTTTTATTTATGATAGTTCAATCGAATACAATAGACGTAGCAATTATTGGTGGTGGAATTTCAGGAATATACTCAGCCTGGCGTTTAGCGAATGAAAAGAATGATTTAAAGATCAGCTTATTTGAGAGTAGTGAGCGACTAGGAGGTCGTTTATACTCTGTAGCTATACCTGGTATTCCTGATCGCATAAGCGAATTAGGTGCAATGCGTTATCGCAGCAATCAATTAATCATTAATAATTTAATTGAGAAGATGAATTTAACTTCTGTTAAATTTGAATCAAGTTCTGGGGAAAATCTTCTGTATTTAAGAGGAAAGCACTTTAAACATCAAGACTTTTATTCTTCCTCGGAAATTCCTTACAATCTCCATCAAGATGAACTCGGAAAAAATCCAACAGAATTGTTAGCCACAGCGATTGAAAAATTTGTTCCTGATGCGAAAAAAATGTCTTCAGAACAGTGGAATCAGCTAAAAAAATCTTTACTAATAGATGGCGAATCTATTCATAATATAGGCATTTGGAATTTACTTTTTAGAAGCTTGAGTGTTGAAGCTTACAACCTTTTAGTAGATGCTGGCGGCTATTGTGCAAGTCTTACTAATTGGAATGCTGCCGAAGCTCTCCAATGGTTTATGATAACTTATGGTGAAAAAACTGAATACCGCACAATACTAGAGGGGTTTCAATCTCTTGCCCTCCGATTAGCAGAACAATTTATTGATCGAGGAGGAGTGGTCCAAAAAAATCAGCAATTAGAGACTTTTAATTGTCTAGACTATAACGAAGATAATAATAAACTAATAAAATTAATTTTTACTGATCAAATAAATGGCACTACAAATGTCCTTTACACGAAACACTTAATTCTAGCTATTCCGCAATATCCCTTGAAAGTTTTAAGTGAAAAAACTGATTTTTTTGAAGAAGAGATCAAGCAAGATATTGATTCTGTGATAGCACAACCTGCCTACAAACTATTTTTAGGTTACGAAAGACCTTGGTGGAAAGACTTGGGATTAGAATATGGTCGTTCAGATACAGATTTACCCATTAGAGAAGTTTTTTATGCAACCGTAAAAACTAATTCCCCTACTAATTCCCCTAAAATTGAACATCAAAATAATCTTAATTCATTTATTTTAGCTAGTTATCATCGAGGGTTTAATGAAGCGATGAGTTTTTGGCAACCATTGATTGAAGGGAAACCCTATCTAGGGACAAAAAATCCGTTCTCCAACTCAACTGGTTTGGAGGGACTATGGGCAACAAAAAATATGGTATTAGCCGTTCAAGATCAGCTAAAAGAGTTACATCAAATAGAACATATTCCTCAACCTTATATTGCTGTGTTTAAAGATTGGTCAGCTAAACCTTTTGGTGGAGGGTTTCATTTTTGGAAAACTCATATTAAACCTTGGGAGGTTGCTAAAAGACTGCGACGACCAAATCAAAATGAGAATGTTTATCTTTGTGGTGAAGCCTATGCTGCTAGTGAACAAACTTGGGTAGAAGGGGCTTTAAAAACTACAGAGTTAATGCTTCAAGAAAACTTCAAGTTAGAAAAACCAGAGTGGTTATCCCAATCTTATCAGCTTGATTAGGTTTTGAGGGAATTTTGTGGCGTACTGGGTTAAAATTTAGTACCAGAGGAAATGCCAAGAGGAAAAGGTTTTCCCAATTCTCAATTCCCAATTCCCAATGCTAATTTAGCAGCACCTACCATTCCCGCTGCATTTCCTAATTCTGCTGGCAGAATTTGTAACCCTGCGCGGGAAGTTGGTAAAACCCGTTTTTCGATTTCTGCTTGTAATGCAGGTAAGAAAAACTGAAAACTCCCACTCACACCACCACCAATAATAATCGCCTGGGGTGTCAGCACATAAAGTAAACTTGTTAAACCTCTTCCTAAATCCTTACCATATTCTTGCCAAAAAGTCAAGGCTTCTTCGTCTCCAATTTTGGCAAGTGCGCCTAATTCGGCTGGTTCTTTGCCTGTACGGCGACGGATAGCAGCAATGGAAGTATATTGTTCTAAAGAACCTTGATTGCCACTATTGCACATTGGTCCATCAGGATTTAAGGTAATTAAACCTAATTCTGCTGCTGCACCTTGATGTCCCACAAATAATTTACCATCAAGAATAATTGCCCCACCAACTCCAGTTCCCAATGTCAGTAAAATCAAATTGGGGAAATTGCGGCCAGCACCTAACCAAGCTTCTCCTAAACCAGCACAATTAGCATCATTAGCTAAAATTGTCGGTTTACCAGTTTTAGCTTCTAACCAATCTGCCAAAGGTACATTATTCCATCCTACCAGATTAATAGCAACTCTGGCAACTCTTCCCGCAGCATCAGCAGGTCCAGGAGTACCTAAACCGATAGCGATAGTTTCCTGATTGGGGTCAAGTTGGGCTATGGCATCTACTATAGCTGATAATACAGCTTCAGGTGTTGCGGGTTGGGGAGTATCTACAGATAAAGATTGCAAACAATTACCATTTGCTGTAAAACGTCCCAATTTAATCCCAGTTCCTCCTAAATCAATACCAATTACTTGTTTTGTCATTAGTTAGTTGTTAGTTGACGGTTGACGGTTGACGGTTGACGGTTATCAATTACCCGTTCCCACTTTTATTGATTTTTGCTGATAACTTGTACCTTTGCAAATGGGTATGAAGTTTTATGTACCTGTTGCCAATGTGTAATTGGACTACCTTTTAAAATACCAGATAAAGCTAGAGAAAGCACTAATCCACCTGTAGCAGCCGCAATTAATGTCATATTATCGTTCACAATCATCTCTCAGGTTGTTATTTGTTAATTGTTTTTGATTCATTGTCAATTGTTGCTTATCCATTAGCAATCGTTTTTGATTTATTGCCAATTGTTGCTTATCCATTGTCAATTGTCAATTATTCTTTCTTTTGAGACGAGGATTGACAAATTCATTCAACCCTTCACCCAGTAATGATAATCCAACCACTAAAGAAGTCATAGCTAAACCAGGAAAAAGAGTAGTCCACCAAATGCCTGTAGGTAATGCTTCTAGAGCCTGTTTTAAATCATATCCCCATTCTGGGACTTCTTCAGGTAATCCTAACCCTAAAAATCCTAAACCGCCTAAAACTAGGATAGCATCCGCCGCATTGAGAGTAAATAAAACAGGTACGCTTTGAATGACATTTAAAAACAGATATCTTGATAAGACAACCCAAGTAGAAGCACCCATAGCTTGTGCAGCTTCGATATATACTTCAGTTTTGACGCTGACAGTATGGTTACGAACAACGCGATAATATTGGGGGATATAGGCTATACTAATAGCGATCGCTGCATTTAAGATTCCTCTTCCCACCACAAAAGCCAACGTTACTGACAGTAATAAACCTGGCAAAGTATAAATACTATCCATGAGGAATAGTAGAGCTTTATCTAATTTTCCCCCCAAATAACCGCTGACCATCCCCAATGGTACACCGATGATCATGCTCAAAGATGTTGCTAAAGTCACAACTTGCAGCGCGGCCTGGACACCAAACACACTACGGGAAAAGACATCATAACCTAAACGACTTGTTCCAAACCAGTGTTGAGCCGAAGGTGCTTGATGAATAGGGTGAGAAAGAAATTCCTTGGGGTTTTGTAACCAACCCCAACTTTGAAAAACAGGAGCAAAAAAGGCTAAGAAGATGAAAAATAGAGTCATACCCAGACCAATTTGCATTAATCGCTGAGATAGACTAGGATTTTTCGTAAATTTCCAGAAATTTGGTAATCGCTTTTTTGTAATCGTCATCTAAACACCAGCTTTAAAAATTTGATTAAGTAGGTAAGTGGAAAAAAACCGACATAAGTAACGAAAAGTAAAGTTTCCCTGTTCCCTGTTCCCTGTTCCCTGTTCCCTGTTCCCTGTTCCCTCGTCATAACGATAATTTTTAACGCCAACCTGCTTAACAGTTAAACTCAACTCTAGCCAACACCTGCTATATGTTTAGTTGATTATGCCATAGCGGAGCGGTGGTTAGCCGGGATTTTTAGTGATGAAATTCTTGGGAAAGCCTGAAAATATCCATAAATTAACCGCAGATGACCGTTGATAAGCGTCCATGATGGGATAAAGAGAAGAAACATAATCACACCAAATCCTTGATAAATAAGCTTTTTCAGCGATTTTGGCTGTATGGGAAAAAATATTTTTAGTTAGGTGATATGAAACTGATCAAAACTGGGTAAGTTAATAGCATCAGGAATTAGACAACACCGATCCTACAGGAAAACACCATGAAAACTGAACTAAAAGCCAAATTCTTACAACATCTCCTGGGTAAAAAGAAAGAAGACGAAGGTTTCACCTTAATTGAACTGTTAGTTGTTATTATTATCATCGGTATTCTATCCGCTATTGCTCTACCTTCTTTCCTCAGCCAAGCAGCAAAAGCTAAAC
Source organism: Anabaena sp. CRKS33 (assembly GCA_001672075.1). Classification (GTDB taxonomy): domain Bacteria; phylum Cyanobacteriota; class Cyanobacteriia; order Cyanobacteriales; family Nostocaceae; genus Dolichospermum. Next base: position 9,904 of record LJOT01000064.1, on the reverse strand, counting down.
AAACGGAAGCGAAAAGCTTTGTTGGTGCAGTCAACAGGGCGCAACAAGCTTTCCGCATGGAAAATCAACAGTTTGCGGGCAATGGTAATATTGCGGATTTGCAACTTGGTGTTCCTACTCAAAGTGAATACTACGGATATAGTTTATCGGCAGCCGCCGCTACTCAGACTACTGTTAGTGCAGCACCTATAACTAATGAGTCATCTACTCTTAGAGCTTATGCTGGTGGTGTAGTTGTTCTGTCAACTGGACTAACTAAGAGTCAAGCTTGTATGACAACCGCAGTTTCTGGCACTGCTCCTAGCTTCAATTTCTCTGGAACTGATGTAACCTGCGGTAGTAGTGGTACTCTCATGAAATAAAGTTGAATGCTTTATTTTTGCGAATGATATCGGATTTTTGGCGTTGCTGATTTGAGGTATGAAAATGATTTTTGATGATTTCAAAAACCTTGTAGAGACGTTCCTCATATAGGGATTCTCAGCTCTACAGCTAAATTCATACCTAGTTTCAGCAAAGCCGGATTTTTTTATCGGATTTTTTCACATATTGTAGCGGTTAACTGTGTTAATCCCTGCTTTTGATTTTGATTCATGTTTCTAACTGCCAAAACTGATATTAATTTAGACTTGTGTATTCATCCTTTCCAAGTTTTCAATGATTACCACCAACTTAAATACTCAAATTTCTGCTCACCCAAGCTTATTAACTATTCAAGAATATGAACAAAATATTACAGAAAATCCCCAGGAAGTTACTAATTATTGGTATTTAGGACTAGCTTTGTTATTAGCAGGAAGAGAAGAAGAAGCCCAGATAGCCTGGATGACTCCAATGCTAGAATTTGGAGAAGAAGAGTCAGAACAATGGCTACTGCAATTAACAGAAATTTTATTCAATGCTGCCCAACAACAGGAAACAAACTCTCAATCTCAACTAGCTTGGGTAATTCGTCAACACATTAGAGAATTTGTCCCTGGTGATATTAATAATCTTTTAAAAATAATTGAACTAAATATTGATTTAAAAATTGAGGATTGGGAAACAAATGTTAATCAATTAATTGCCATTGTATCCGAACTAATAGAACCCCCTATTTTTGATGAGCAATTATTAGTGCCAGTGATTGAGAAGTTACTTCGTCCTAACCCAGTTAATCCCCCTCCTTTGATAGATAAATTAGTAGAAGCCTTTATACCCTATTTAATAAATTCTGAAACTATTATTGAATTATTGATACATAAAGCTGATGGCTATAGTCATTTTTTCGACTACCAGATGTCACTTTATTTTGCGAAAATTGCCTACCACCTAAGACCCAATAATTTAGTTTGTCTTGACAAAATTATTTCTCCCATGCAAAGTCTAGGAGGATCTTATAATAAAGAGTCTATTGATTGGGCAAACAAATATTTAGAAATTGCTCAAGAACCCATTGATAAAATTATCGGTACTCACTTCTTACTTACAGGATTTTCCAAGTCTCTTGATTATCCAGAAAAAGCGGTTCAGATTTACCAAGAATATAAACAACTTTTATCTGATCTGGTTAACAATCAAACAGAAAGCAAAAGTTTAATTGATATCTTAGCCATTGGTCACTTTTTCCTATACATGGAAGATAATCCCCATGAAAATAGATTAATTCGCAATAGATTAGCTGCTTTATGTCAAAAAATGATCTGGAAAGAGTATTCTAAAGAGATCAACATTTATCAACAGCGTTTTCATTCACCTCGTCCTGCTTTGAGTGAGCGTCCTTTAAGAATCGGCTATGTATCAGAGTGTTTTATTTCTCATTCTGTCGGTTATTTAGCCTGGTGGTTATTAAAATATCATAATCGCCAAGAATTTGATATTCATTTATATTCTTTAAGAGAGAATATTTATGATCCACAACAACAAGCTTATAAAAACGAATTTGGTGATCATTTTCATCAATTATGCCCGCCCATAGTGACGGTTACAGATAAAATACATCAAGATGAAATAGATATTTTAGTTGATTTAGATAGTATAACTGCTTATAGTAATTGTGCTATTTTAGCCTTGAAACCTGCACCGATTCAAGTTAGTTGGTTAGGGTATGATGGGACTGGTTTCCCCACGGTTGATTATTTTATTGCTGATAACTATGTCTTACCAGAATCAGCACAGGATGATTATACAGAAAAGATTTGGCGACTGCCACAAAATTATATTGGTATTGATGGCTTTACCGTGGGAACACCAACTATCAGTAGAGAATCTTTAGATATTCCTAATGATGGGATTATTTATTTTAGTTCTCAAACTGGATTAAAACGTAATCCCGATAATATCCGGTTGCAAATGCAAATTATCAAACAAGTTCCTAATAGTTATTTTCTGCTGAAAAGTTTTCGCAGCAATCATGAAGATCTGCAAAATTTTATTGCTCCCCTTGCTGAAGCCGAAGGACTTGATTTAGAATGTTTTAGGTTTTTACCCACTGCACCTACAGAGATGGAACACCGCGCCAATTTAGCCATTGCAGATATCGTTTTAGATACCTATCCCTATAATGGTGCAACTACTACTTTAGAAACATTATGGATGGGTGTACCCATAGTGACAAGAGTGGGAGAACAATTTGCAGCCCGGAACAGCTATACAATGATGATGAATGCTGGAATTACTCAAGGTATTGCTTGGAGTGATGAAGAGTATGTCGAGTGGGGTGTGAAGTTGGGTAAAGACGAGAAATTAAGACAGGAAATTGTCTGGAAATTGCGAAAGTCAAGACAAACATCACCCCTATGGAATGGCAAAAAATTTGCGCGGGAAATGGAGAATGCTTATTTACAGATGTGGCAAAGGTATATTCATTCCTAAAATCAGCAATGCCGGAAATCGAAGCGCCGGAAATTATGTTAATCTTTAATCAAAAGGCTGATTTTACAGCACTTCCCGATGTTATGATGTACATATCTAGCGGGCAAGATGCCCGCACCACAAGAGTTTCATGATTCAACTTTGTACCTCATCAAAGCGGAAAACGCTATAAATGACCCATCCTAACAAAAAAAGGATTGTGATTATGTTAAATAAAACACCAAATCAACTACAAAAACTGTATGAAATTGACGATTATCTCTGGTTGGAAGAAACTATTAAGCTTCTAAAAGCAAAAAATTTAGAAAACTTAGACTTAGAAAATTTAATTGCGGAGTTAGAAAGTTTGGGAAGAAATGATTTAAACAAAGTTAGAAGTCTATTAAGACAAATTATAATTCATATTTTACTATTAGAATATTGGCAAGACGAATATGATCGAAACCATCGGCATTGGCAGGCAGAAATAATCGCTTTTAGAGATGATTTAAACAATAGCTTAACTACTACATTAAAAAATAAGTTAGTGCAAGAATTAGATCATATTTACAATGTTGCTTTGAAAGTTGTTGTTCAAAAAACAGGATTAGCATCAAATCTATTCCCTGATCATTGTCCCTATTCTTTAGAACAATTATTAGATGATAATTGGTATCTTCAAAAGTAACTGGATTTGATACAGCGGTTCTTGGTTGAGTGAAATACAAGGACTTCAGCTATCAAAAAAAATCAAAAGTTGCACTATTGCTTAACCGAACCTACATTTCTAAGACTCTTAAAATTGACTTATCAAACTATCCAATTGATAACTTTCTAAGTTACTGACTGGCATTTGTGCTAAAGTTATTTTATCTTCATTACTCAAGATAACTCTACCATAAATGCGGGGTAACAAAGATTGCCATTGCATATTTCCTAATTTATCAATCAAGGAAATCTCTATAGTATCGCTAATGTCTAAATCTGCCATTAACAGATTCATGGCTACACTAGATAAAAACATTTCTGCATCTTCTATAGTTAGATTACCTGTGTGAATAATCAGGGTAATTTTTTGATTTTCAGGATGATTTGCTAATGTTTGAATTACCTGTTGTAATTCTAAACCAAGTTCATCTTCTGCTTGTGTCCAATCAGGAAATATAATTAAATTAATATCTCTTAATTTCAACTCATTGACAAAATCGCTGTTTTGATAATTATCTGAAGAAAAGTCTAAATTCAAATCTTGAGATAATTTATTTAAGACAGAGATAACATGAGGTTTTCCATGGAATCCAAAGGTGTTTTCCCAAGAAAAGTTTTCAAGTTCTTCTATGGGTTGTTCAAAACTAAATTTAATAGCAACTTCTAAAGGTGCAAATTTAATACTTTTCGCTGTAAACCAGTCATAAAAATAATGGCAGATAATCAAATCTTCTGATAACGAAGATGTTTTTATATGATCAAAATCTAACTGTGAACATACCTCTAATAATTTTTTACTTCTCAAAGAAAAACCACCATTACCTACTCTATTTTTATTTAAGTCAAGTATATCTACTGTCTGACCTTGGGAGTTAACTAAATGAGATTGTTTGCGCCAAGGTGCGCCAATATAATCATAATTTAAAAATTCCTCTGACCACAACTGAGGATTGATAATAAAACCATCTCCTTGTGTAACTAAGCAAAATTCAGTCTCTATAAATGAATTAAGCTCTTTGATTATAAATCTGCTATATTCAACTAAACTCTTGATCGGATGAATTTTAATAATTTCTAATTGGGGGAAAAGTTCCAAATAACTTTGATCAATTTCCTCAGATGTAAAGAACAATACTCTATTAAAGTTTGCGTTTAAATTGGAAATTACTAAACTTAGTAACGTAAGTTCTATGTCTACGGAAGATATGGTGACTAGAGTTGTATTTTGCAGATTGATTTTATTTGTATTTTTATCCAGTAAATGGATAGTATTATTCAATAATTCTGTGATATTAATAGCCTGTTGTGTTTTAGCTAAAGATCCACTATAAAAAGTTCTTTCAGTAAAATTATCTGCTTGGGTATCTCTGACTATGAAAGGAGGATGTTTTAAAGGAAACTGCATTTCTTCAACTGGTATATTAGCTAAAATACTATTTGTATCTGTTGCATGAGTTCCTTCTTTTCCAAATCCAATATTAGAAACTAAATTGATATTTGGTAAAATACTTAAACCTTGATTTATATAACAAGCAAATAACCAAGGATAATCCCAGGTATCAAAACCTTCATACATACTTTGGAAAATTACTGACCAGTATCTAAATGCTTGTTCATCTTGGAGAATATCAAATAGCCAATTTTCATCTCTAACTTGAGGCCAAAGCTCCATAGTATCATCATAATATTGCCATGCTCTTTTCCAAGTAGCCCATCCCCAACAATGGTTATAACGGGAAAAATAATAACTATAATTTCGTCTTTTTTGTCCAAACTGAAGATTTTGTCCAGAAACTAACATGATCCGCGAATTATGACGATACTCTTCTAATAACTCTTCACAAAAGCGAAAGAAACTAGGATCAGGGAGACAATCATCTTCTAAAATAATTGCTTCTTCAACTTGAGAAAATACCCAATCTAGTCCGGTATAAATTCTCTTTCGACAACCTAAATTAATATCAGAGTAATTAGTTAATACTTCACACTTCCAGTCAACTTGATTAATAATTGCTCTAGCAGCAATACACTTTTCTAACTCTCCAATTTTATTCGCTTTTGCACCATCAGCAATAACCAATAATTTGGGAGGTTTAGCTTCACGAATTTTTTGAAAAACTCGCTCTGTCACATCAGGACGGTTAAAAATGATAAAACAAACCGGGGTTTTTAATTGCCATTTACTCATGAACTTTTACCTTTTAAATTGCAATTACAGGAAGTGAAGTAGTTTTTAATTCTTCTATATTGTAAGAAGGTAACTCTCCTAATCCTATTTGATTAATAAATTCTTTGTCTTCACTTTCTAAAATAATTCTAGAGTGCAAAATTGGCAATAAACCTTTATATTCTTCCGGTGAATTTGTTTTTAATAAATTAAATTGTGGTAATTTATCATCATCAGTTTCCATATTTCCTTGATAACAAAGATTAAGTACAACATCTGCTAATAAGAAGTTCGCATCTTCTAAATTAGTATTTTGGATATCAATAAGTAAGGCAATATCATTATTATTAGGGTGATCAATAATCGTCTGACATACATTTAGTAATTGTGCAAATATTACTTCTATAGATTGACTCCAATCTGGGAAGATGATAGAATTAATATTTTTTAAATTCAGTTGATAGTTATTTTCTTCTGATTTTATAGCTTTTAATACAGCATGAACATGAATAACTTGATTTCCCGAATTTTTCTCATCAATGCTAACAATACTAAATTCCCCTTTAAAACCATAATGACTTTGACAACCTGCTAAATAAGGAGGAAATTCTTGGCAATAATACATAAAAGAATTAATATTCCAAAAACTGACATGAGTAGGATCTTGAAATGCTCCTCTTCCATCAGTTGATGGTACGCTAATGTCAACTATTCCATCTGGCTTTAATATTCTCCATATTTCATTCATTGTGTGGATTCTATCAGGCAGATGCTCAATAATATCATGTGCTTTGATAAAATCAACACTATTATCTGGAAATGGAAAATGTCCATTCAAATTAGCAATAACATCTACACCATCAGCAGCAACTAAATCTACACCTATAAAACCTTCAGCTTTATGAGTTCCACATCCTAAATCTATACAAATTAGTTTCGATGAAGCTGATAAGTTAGAATTATCCATAATGTCAATTTCTTCTTTTCTATTATCAAGTTGTTGTTGATCTGACTGAAGTAAATTTTTTTCTTTTTGCTTACCACAAATTAATAATATGCCATTATTTTGAAAATATTTTCTCCCAGGATAAAAGTGTTCTAACTTACTTTTTATTTCTAAATCAATAGGGTGCGTAAAAATCAAATCAATTTTATCAGTGATAAAACTGCTTTGATTAATATATGCTAAGTAATCTTCTGTAAATAAGCGATTAATATGAGGTGAATGGTAAATATAATAAACCATTAAATTCGCCGTTTCTTTGTCAGTAAATTGACATAGATAGCTGTACATTTCTGGTGGACTCATTAAAAGATGACCCCAAGGGGGAATAGGAGAGTCACCAAAATGAAATTTTTGGCCTTGTTGATCAACTATATTCGGTAAATGATGTCCATCATAAGCAGACCAGATAGGAGAAAACATTGAAAACAATTTGCCTCCTGGTTTAAGAGCTAGAAACATTTTATCCAAAGCTAATGGCAATTTATGAATATGCTCAAAAGTCGCAATAGAAAAAATTAAATCATATTGGTTGTAATATTCTTCTGGTAAATCTTCAATATTTTCTAGATAAAGATTATATTTATTTTGTTGTTTATTATTGAACTTGTAATCAGAAGTATTCTTAATGTTTTTAATAATTGTACCTGTGTGAGTTATTCCTCCCGTTTCTTGCAATGATTCTTCATAGTCTGGTGTTTCAATTCCTGTCCATGATTTCACACCAAGATAATCAAAAACAAAATCAGGAGGTAAACTTCCTCCTACTTCAAGTACATCTTTATTTTCAAATCCAACTAATTGCTGACAGATATGGGCAAAACTAACATGATAACTAAGGTTGAATTTAGATTGACATTCTTGTATTTGTTCTGGTTTTAGCATTTGTTCCTCAAAAGATAAGAAATATTTTTTCAATATAGGTTAAAAAATTGTGAATATGTTGTGTATTTTTTTATTACTTTGCTTTTTCTCGGATTGTTTCCTTTACATTCAGTAACACAGTCTTAAAATCCTACCTATTTAATTTTACCAGTTTCTCCATAACGGCGATCGCTTGCTTAACCTCCTCAATTACCTCTATATCTAGAGATTACCCACAATTTCCCAAAATCTATCACTTTCTGGATATGCTAATGTTAATTTTCACAAATCTTTACAGAAGTAATAATTAAACGCAGTAGGACGCAGATAAACGCGGATTATATTGTACCTCATTAAAGAATGTTTTAAAGCTTCATGGCTACGCTAAAAACTAGGTCTAGCTGGGGGGAATAAGGTCACTGTAACCTGTAACCTGTAACCTGTAACCTGTAACCTGTAACCTGTAACCTGTAACCTGTCCCCTGTCCCCTGTTCCCTGTTCCCTGTTCCCTGACCACACAAGTAAATTCACAGAATCAAACCGGATTCCTATATGAAATTCATATATTTCCAATTCCCTGAAATATTAAATTATTATCTACAATTAATCGCTTTCCTATCTCTGGAAATTGTTGCTGAAGATGGTTTTTTAATAACTTACTATCACCACCAGTTATGATCATCTGACTATCAGGAAATAACCCCCACCAAGCCTCAATAAAATCTTTTATCCCACTTAATAAAGTGTAAATTACTCCACTTTGAATAGCCTCTGATGTATTCATGGCAAATCGTGGTGGTAAAGTTGTGATTAAACTAGTTTCTAATAATGGTAATTGTCCCGTTTTTTGTCCTAAACTGCTCAATTGTAACCCCAAACCCGGTAAAATTGCTCCCCCAAGTAAGCATTTATCACCGTCTACACCTGTAAAAGTCAATGCTGTACCGCCATCAATTACTAATGCAGGAAATCCCCAAGTTATTCCCGCACCCCATAACGCTAAAGCGCGATCAATTCCTAAGGTGGGGTACATTCTCTGTAATGGTACATCTGCTAGGGTAATCAGACGCAAATAGGGATAAATTTGCCAAAGTGCGGTTTGCTGGGGAACAACAGAGGCAAAAATCACAGGCACAGGATAATCTGGGGAAATAGGAAGAATATCCCCAGGTAAAGAAATCACTCTCAGCCAATTATCTAATGTTGGAAATTGGGCTAATTGTTGGATAATAGATGCAGATGGATGAAATGTATTCCCAGTTAGGTATAAGGTTTTATCTATGAATAATGCCCAATGAACACGGGAATTACCAATTATTAATGCTAAGGAAAGATGCTGTTGGTTTTTTATAGGAGAATGATTTGCCAATGTTTTAATTTTCTTAACTGAACTATAGGTTTTTTAATATTAATTAATAATAAACCTGTGCCACAATAGGAGAAAGGCATAAATACTCAATTTATTTAGGAGGGGCGTTATGGTATTGCTCACAGAAAAGTTAAAAAAGCGTTTGACCATAAATACCATAGATATCAGTGAAAATACCACGGCGATTCGCTCTTTAGACTGGGACAGAGATCGCTTTGATATTGAGTTTGGTTTACAAAATGGCACAACATACAACTCTTTTCTAATTCGTGGTGAGAAAATAGCCTTAGTTGATACCTCCCATGAAAAATTTCGCCAACTTTATTTTGATACCCTCACTGGGTTAATTAATCCCCAAGATATTGACTATTTGATTGTCAGTCACACTGAACCAGATCACAGTGGACTAGTAAAAGATTTATTACAACTCGCTCCTCATATAACCGTTGTTGCGTCAAAAGTGGCAATTCAGTTTTTAGAAGATTTGGTACACCAACCATTTAAGCGTAAAATTGTTAAAAATGGCGATCGCTTGGAATTAGGCAATGGCCATGAATTAGAATTTGTCATTGCTCCGAATTTACACTGGCCTGACACCATTTTCACCTTCGACCACAAAACCCAAATTCTCTACACCTGCGACGCTTTCGGCTTACATTACTGCTCAGAAAGTACCTTTGATGACGACTTAGCAGCCATAGAAGCCGACTTTAAGTATTACTATGATTGTTTAATGGGACCAAATGCCCGTTCTGTTCTGTCCGCAATGAAGCGCATGGCAGAATTAAACACCATTCGCATAATTGCCACTGGTCACGGACCTCTATTGTACCACAATGTGGAAGAATTGACAAGCCGTTATCGCCATTGGAGTCAAGGACAAACCAAAGCGGAAACCCCCGTAGGCATATTTTACGTCTCCGAGTACGGTTTTGGCACGCAAATAGCCCAATCTATAGC
>LJOT01000331.1 GCA_001672075.1 Anabaena sp. CRKS33 | reverse complement strand
ACACCAATATTGGCGTTAGCTGATTTGCCATTTCTGCCGTTAGCATGACCGTTATTGCGAGGTTGAATTACCCCATAACCGCCGTGGTTACGTTCATAAATAACATTAATCTCGCCTGTTTCTGCATTATGGAACATATAAAAGTCATGTCCCACCATTTGCAGTTGTTCTTGGGCTTCTGCCACTGTCATGGGGGGCATGGAGAAGTATTTGGTGCGAACTACCTCTTGGGGTAATTCCGGGCTGCGATCGCCTATTAAATCCGCTGCAACGGTTTCTGGCGCTACTGCTTCGTTAGTTGATATAGGTTGGGTTTTATGATCCTGTCTTTTTTCTTTATATTTCCGCAATTGTCGAGCAATTTTGTCTGCAACTAGGTCAATACTTGCATATAAGCTTTCGCTGCTTTCCTCTGCCCGGATAATACTACCATTAGCATAAATAGTTACTTCCGCCGCTTGTTTTGTACTAATGCGGGGATTGCGAGCCACGCTTAAATGGACATCCACTTCATTGGTGATGTTCTGAAAGTGATTAACCGCCTTTTCAATTTTTTGATGCACATATTCTCGGATTGCATCAGTGATTTCAATGTTTTTACCGTGGATGACAAGTTTCATGTAAACTCTCCCGCTCAATATTATATGTGATGTTTTTGGGTAAGAATAGAGATTGCGTTCAGGTCTATCACTGCTACCGACACAAGTAACCTATTTTTAAAATACTGCTCTTTGGTGTTTCCCTGGTTGGTCGCATCTTCAAGTTCGCGCTATTCATCGTCTTAATTTTAGTTTTTATCCTCTACGATGACTCCCAACTGGTTGTTAAGCAATGGGCTGTTCAACCACAACTATGGAATTAGGCAATTTAAAATATGGTTTTCTAACCGCCCCCTTCTGTGCAATTTTAAAACACAGGAGTACGTACTTCCGTCCCCGTCTCTTGGTCTTGTTCCCTATTGTAGAGAAAATGTGACCAATTTGGGAGGTTCGATCCTGATTGATGCAAATTAATTCTGGGAACATCATCAGTCAGCGTCATTGGTTTCTCTTGTCTAGGCTTGATACTTCTGGCAAATTCCTCCCAACACCATTGAGGTTATATATTCAAACTAGCACTTTATTGGTTGTAAAGTATGTTTCCTTGACGTTACTTTAAAATCCTTTGCATACCTTGACATTTGTTCTGGATATTTTTGTCAAGTGGGTGCTATGGATGTCCAGTGAGGTAGTTAATCTTGTTATTTTTGCTGTTTCCTGATGATTTATAATACTCAATTTCCACCGTACCGTTGTTTACTATATAATCCTGGTTTAATGCCATACATAACCGCTCATCAGTGGCAGCGATCGCTAGTTACTGAGCGTATTCACAACCCGGAATTAGATGATGTACTGATTTTGCTGGAACATCCCCCTGTTTATACTTTGGGGACAGGATCAAACCCAGAATTTATTAAATTTAATCTTGACCAATGTAACTATGATGTGCATCGCATTGAAAGAGGTGGTGAGGTTACCTATCATTGTCCGGGACAATTGGTCGCTTATCCGATTTTAAACTTACGTCGTTATCGTCAAGATTTGCACTGGTACTTACGCCAACTAGAGGAGGTATTAATTCGCGTTTTATCACATTATGATTTGCCTGGGGAACGTATTGCTGGTTTTACTGGTGTTTGGTTAGAAGGATACAAAGTTGCTGCTATAGGTATCAAAGTTAGTAAATGGATTACTATGCACGGTTTTTCCTTAAACGTTTGTCCAGACATGACAGGATTTCAGCACATTGTCCCCTGTGGTATTGTTGACAAACCAGTCCGTAGTTTAGCCGCATGGCTTCCCTATATTACTTGTCATCAAGTGTCTTCTGTAGTCAGTCAGTGTTTTAGCGAAGTATTTAATGTCAAATTAGTTGTAGCTAAATCAGAAAAATTAGAGGATAGGGAATAGATCAAAGTCTTTTGCTGTATATTATTCAAGTCCATACCAATATATTTAAAGTGTAAATTATACTCTAGAGGAGAAAATGGTAAAATTTGATTTTGGTCGTTTATGTGTGCTGATCAGCTTAATTTGTGGTTTATTAGTTGGTTGTGGTGGAAACATACCTGGAACTCAAATTATCCGAGTAGCTACTGAACCTACATTTCCACCTTTTGAGTTTCAGGGTAAAAACGGAGAATTAGCAGGTTTTTCTATTGACTTAATGAAAGCTATAGCTACGGCGGCTCATTTCCAAGTAGAATTTCAGAGTTTACCTTTTGATGGCATTATTCCAGCACTACAAGCTAAAACCGTAGACGGCGCTATTAGTTCCATGACTATCACTCCAGAAAGGGCGAAAACAGTAGCCTTTTCCCGTCCTTATTTTAAAGCAGGTTTAGCGATCGCTGTTCGCAGAGATAATCAAAATATTACAAATTTTCAAAGTCTGCAAAATCACAAAATTGCTGTCCAAATTGGCACAACTGGCGCAAAAAAAGCTAAAAATGTGACAGGTGCAGAAGTTCGCAGTTTTGACTCTGCACCCTTAGCTCTCCAGGAATTGCAAAATGGTAATGTTGATGCAGTTATTAATGATGCACCCGTGACTTTATATGCTATTAATACGGGTAATTTACAGGGAATTAAAGTTATCCAACAACTATTAACTGAGGAATTTTACGGAATTGCAACGGCTAAAAACTCTCTTGATTTACCTTTGATTAATCAAGGTTTAAGTACAATTTTAGAAAACGGTAAATATCAACAAATTTACCAAAAATGGTTTAAATCTACACCGCCAATATTACCAGAAAGATTACCTGATGGGAATCAGAATCTAAATAAAATTAATTCTTTTATTGTATTTTGGCAATCTTTACCAATTTTATTAAATGGTGCATTAGTAACATTGCAATTAGCATTTATTTCGGGTTTATTTGGTTTAATTAGCGGTTCTTTGATGGGGATAATTCGTCTTTCTAAAATTAAACCTTTGCGGTTTTTAGCTAGGGCTTATATAGACTTTTTTCGAGGTACACCTTTATTAGTACAAATATTTATGATTTACTTTGGTTTACCAGCGATTTTTCAAGAAATCGGTTTTAATTTGACTTTAAATCGCTTTATAGCTGGAGTAGTTGCGTTAAGTTTGAATAGTGCAGCTTACGTTGCAGAAATTATGCGCGGGGGAATTGAATCAATTGAAAATGGACAAACAGAAGCAGCTAAATCATTAGGTTTAAATCCTCTACAAACGATGACTTATGTAATTTTTCCCCAAGCATTTCGACCCATGATTCCACCTTTAGGAAATGAATTTATTAGTTTATTAAAAGATACCAGTTTAGTCGCAGTCATTGGGTTTGAGGAATTATTTAGAAAAGGGCAATTAATTGTTTCTGAAAACTATCGCGCTTTGGAAATTTATGGGGCTGTGGCTGTAGTTTACTTATGTTTAACTTTGATTTCCTCTCAATTTTTTAGTAAGTTAGAAATATGGATGAATCCCAGTGGTAAAAATTTATAAATTCTTATGATCTCATATCATGTCTGCCCAATTACTTACGATATAGTTCATCATTGTCTTGCCTTTTTCCAATTACCAATTACCAATTACCCATTACCAGCCTCAACAGATATGATCAGTGTTCAGCCGGAGATGATATCATACTAATCATAATCAACCGCAGATAAAGACAAATCAACGCGGATAGGTTTATACATTTCTGTACTAGCCAGTAGCGACTGTCTTGATTGTCAAGCGATCGTTAAGGAAAAATTTAAAGTCTAGGAAAAAAGTCAGAAAATAGAGGAGAAAAACAGAACAGAACAAAAC
>LJOT01000330.1 GCA_001672075.1 Anabaena sp. CRKS33 | reverse complement strand
CATCCTGGCTTATGCAGTTTTTTACTATTACCTATTTGCATATTCTTGTGTAAATTCTGTTTTGATTTTGTATTTTGAATGGAAACAAAGGGAAGGTTAGTGAAGCTATAGTATATTTATTTAGCAATGGTGCAGAGGTAAAGCTAAAGCACAAAATAGAAAGAGCCTAGCATTGCTTTAGCCCTAAGCCACGCTACCATAAAGCTAAAAAATCTGTTTAGACACCCTCACTAACTCGATGACAGGCAAAAAAGTAGGGGCAACCCCCCGTGGTTGCCCACAGAATGCATTTCTGCGGCTGGTGGCGAAAACGACTGCGCCACGCGAGCTATCGGTTGAAGTTTCAGAGTCAGCATCTCGCTACTGGTTGCTTACTGGCAAAGAAATGGTAATTGGACGTGACCCTAGCTGCCAAATTGTCTTGGATGCCATGATATACCGAATGGTATCTCGTCGTCATGCAGTGGTTTCCAGTGTTCAGCAAAGGGATGGCCATCATAAGTGGATAATTTGCGATTTGAATAGCGCCAATGGCACTTTTGTAAATGGACAACACTTAGAAGGATGTCAAGAATTACTTATGGGCGATCGCATTTCCCTGGGTACTGATGGACCACAATTTATCTTTGAGTACGAGATTACTCCTCCACCAAAGATGATAGACCTGAACAAAGCCACAGTATTATCCTCTGTCAATAAACAAAATTCGTCTTTCAAGCAAGATTCTGTCAGCTTTACACAATTGTTCCCGATTATTTCCACTGGTAAGGACTTAACCCGGAAAGCTTACTTAATACCGGGAATCTTGACAGTAGTTTTTGTCGTGCTGATGTTTGCTACCGTAGGTCATCCCCAAGCCAATCAAGTAATTGTAGGATCTTATATCGCCTTTGCGGCTTACTACTTTGTTTATCAACTTTGTGGTAAACCTAAACCTTGGTGGGTACTTATGGCTGTAGCATTGAGTACAATGTTAATTTTACTCAGTCCTCTGTTAGATTTATTCATTAAAGTGTTCCGGGATATCTTACCTGGCTCCTTGAACCCTGGATCTCAAAATGAAATTACCTTTACCGAATTACTAGTACGGATGTTTTTTGGTGCGGGATTAATGGAAGAGTTACTAAAAATATTACCAGTATTAGCAGCCTATCTGATAGGTAAATTATTACCGTCACCCTGGAAAGAACGAATAGGAGTTTGTGAACCTCTAGATGGTATTCTCTTAGGTACGGCTTCGGCTGTGGGTTTTACTTTACTGGAAACTCTTGGTCAATATGTACCCTTAATTTCTGAAAATTCTGGTCAGTTGGTGGGTTTACAGCTACTAATTCCCCGCATTTTAGGATCTGTGGCTGGACACATGGCTTACAGTGGCTATTTAGGCTATTTTATTGGTTTGGCTGTATTAAAACCCCTGAGAGGAAAGCAAATTCTCTCAGTAGGTTATTTGAGCGCCTCTGGACTTCACGCTTTATGGAATGCTACTGGTTCTATTAATGCTTTTTTGTTGGTCGTAGTTGGTGTTTTGTCTTATGCTTTTTTAATGGCTGCTATTCTCAAGGCACGAGTATTATCACCAACCAGATCACAAAACTTTGCTACCCGCTTTCTTGACCCAAAATAAACTATGGAAGATAAAATCAGGGTCTAGGGTTAGATTTTGAAAGATATTCTAGAGCATAATTAGCGATCGCTAAACTAATTTTAGCCTGTTCTATTTCTGATAAATTAGACCAATCTCGATTTTCCAAATCTTTAATTACAGATGTCAACTTATCTGGTTCACTACTTCGCATATAATAAGCAAAAGGACGGGCTAAAACTAATAAATCGTCTCTCTCCCAATTGGGTAATAAGGTTTGTACACATTCTACTAGTTTCTCACTGGCTGATTTTTCCACCATCAAGACGACCGTAGCTTTTTGCGCGATCTTTGTGAGTAAGACTTCAGGGATCACCGAAAAAGCATTTGATAAAGCTTGTTGGAGATAATTAACTGTATTATTCCTAATATTTTCAGTTTCAACCTCAGTTTCAATCACAGCTTGTCCCCAAATTTTATCCAAATTATGATAAAAATTATTTGCACTTTGCATCAGTTCTATTTCTGAGAAATCCTGCCAGTTAAACAGTTGTTCTAAATCATCAAAATAAGCCTCTGAAGCTACATCAGCCGGATTCCATGGGTAAACAGTATCTTCAGATGCTAGTAGTGCTTCTAGTAGTTCTAAATCGAGAGCATTAAAGTCGTTAATATTTTTCATTTTCCTGTCATTATTCATTCGGTCTTGTTGATAGCTACAGCCTCAAGAATTAAGTTTTCGTATTAATTCAATAATTTATTGATATTATTCACGAATAAATTCCCAAATTTCACCCTTAGCACTACCAAACATTAACTGCATTCCTGATGTTAAAGGTACTTCTTCCCGCAGGATCTGTTGCCAACCCTTGGGGCTTAAATACCAGGTAGTTCCATAAGTAGATACGTCTCGCAGGTAATAAATTGTACTCAATGTATTTTCACTCAGGGTAGTTCGGCATAAGATCTTCGCGTGGTGTCTAGAAATATAAATTTCCGGGATCACAATATCATTATCCCTGGTGCGGCCAATGCGGGTGACTCCAGGTCCTAATAACCAAGTTTTCCCTCCAGGTGAGAGCGATCGCATATAAGCTGTATTTACAGGCGAATATATGCGAGAATCGGGAATTTCTGTAATTCCTTCATCTACACTTTTAATCAGTTCTCCATCAAAATCAGGATGGAGGTAGAGAACTGGTAATGTCCAAGCTGGTTGATTGAATTTATACAGTGTTAATAATTCTTGTCTCGCGGCTGCTACTGCTTCATCAATGGATTTACCCCGTCGTAGCGCTTCCGCAAAAGCTTTAATAAAACTATGACTTTCTGCATCAGTAATTTCATCAAGCATCCCTAGTACAGCAGGTACACCATGACGAATCAGCACCTCTGCTAAACTACTCGCAGGTATAGCTTGATCATTGATTGCTGCTGGTCGCGCTCCCCAACAAGCGTTAAAAACTCCCAGTTTTACACCTGTACGAGTGAGAACATGAGCTAATTCTATGCCATTAATTTTGTCTCCAGTTCCTAAAAATAATAAGCCTCCATCTGGGTCTGGTAGTCCGTGTCCCGCATAAAACAAAACATTATAAGCCTTGGTTTCTAACTCCTGAATTAACTCTGTCCTGGTAGGTTGTATCAGTGTTTTCATTGTACAAGGTGCATATTCTGATGCGGTTTTTCCTACAGGACGATCTTCTAATAAAATCTTTCTCAGTAAGGACGCTTCCTGATCTAGTTGTAATTTATGATCACGTCCTAACACCACCAGAATATTTAAAGCTTTATCAGTTCGTAAATGTGATAAAGGTTCAACTTCATTACTGGTGCGACTAAATAAAATATCCTGGGTTAGAGATATAGCTGGTTGTCCGGCTTGCGGCTGCATAATTTCCCAAGGTAAGGCAATTAGGTCAGGATCACGGATTTCTAAACGAAAGCGTAATTGCCTTTTTTGCCCCGTAGCCATACCCCGACTACGTTCCCAACTACTAAGAATCACTCCATCAAATACCCACTGCCATAATTTGATGCCCAAGGATTGCATCAAACGCACACTGTAAGGACTGGTAGTTTGACCTTCCACTGCTGAAATTTCCCCTAGGGGTAAGCTAACTGATGGAAAAGTTGAAACATGGGTAATATCTAGGGGACTCTTGCTGGCAAACATTTGTTGCCATTGTTGCCAAACTTGATTAAGTTCAGCGGAAAAAACACAATCACGGAGAACATA
>LJOT01000615.1 GCA_001672075.1 Anabaena sp. CRKS33 | reverse complement strand
GGGTCACATGCGCAACATGCGCATTCAGCGGTTCCGGGGCGACTCCGACGCGCACGTCTCATTCCTGAGCCTTGAGGCGCGGCTTGAGCCGCTGGCGGTCTGATGGCTACCACACCACCGCTCAGGCTCAACCGCAACCAACTCGCGCAGTTCCTGCAGAGTCAGGAGCAGATTCGGGCGTTCGAGAATCTGTTTACGCTGACCGAACAGCTTGCGCCCACCACGCTCAACGACATTGCGCAGGATGCCGGCTCGGCGCTGTCTGCCGCTGCCGCTGCGCAAAACCAGATTCATGACGCAGAACAGGCCCTGAGTGTCATGCTGGCCGCATGTGAGGCCAAGGTGACACAGGCATTGCAGCAGATTCAGGCGCTGGGGCACGTCGCGCAACTGGTGGAGACGATGCCGCCGCCACAGCAGCCCGTTCGGCATCGATATGGAACCTTCTACGACACCACCACGCAGACTGCAGCGGTCATCAATACCGCGTACCCTATCACGTTCAACACGACCGATACCGCACTGGGTGTTTCACGCGGTACACCCACATCGCGCATCGTGGTGGATCGGGAGGGTTTGTACAACTTCCAGTTCTCGGCGCAACTCGACAACACCATTGGCGGCAACCACCTTGCGTTTATTTGGGCGCGTGTCAACGGTGTCAATGTGGCGCAGTCGGCGTCTCAGGTGCGGTTGAAGGGCACCGATGGTGAAATGGTGGCAGCATGGAACTTCGTACTGCCGCTAAAAGGTGGCGACTACTTTGAGTTGGTCTGGTCCACTAATGACACTGCGGTCCAGATTGTCGCTCAAGCTGCCGCTGCGCCCGTTCCCGCCATCCCATCGGTCATCTTGACCGTAACCACCGTCCCGGGGTATTTGATATGACCGTCACAGCCACCGTTCTCGTGCCTCCCAAGCAGATGGAGGCCACGCAGACAACGCAGTACACCGCGACCAACGTGCGGGCCATCATCGACAAAGCCACCGTCACCAACACGGACACCGTGGCGCGCACGTTCTCGGTCAACA
>LJOT01000063.1 GCA_001672075.1 Anabaena sp. CRKS33 | reverse complement strand
TGGAACGTCTCTACAATCTTTACCGGAGAGGTCTATTTTAATCAGATATATTTTCATCTATGATTGTCGCTTGAATTTAAAGGTCAGACTGCCTTTACCACCTACTTTTCCCCCTGTTCCGATTCATCTAAACATTCTCGCATAGCTTGTATAAATCCCCTCATTTCCTGCTTGAGTTTTGTGACTTCAACTTTACGTCTAGTAATTACTAATTTGTCTTGTTCTTTGGTAACTATTATTTGTTCTTCCGTAGTTTTACGTCCTAATAATCCACCTGTATCACCACTACTTCTAGCACCGCTAATAGTCGTGGTTGAAGTTTCTGCGACTTCTTCAGTAATAATCCATAAACTGTCTGGGGTAGAAAATTCTGCTGACATAAAACTTACTACTTGTATGGTTGAAAATAAATTACCACAGATGGTCATATTGATCAAATTGTTCTTTTCCAATTCATGATTTAATGAATCTATATAATCTTGAATTTCTGGAGATTTCTTACCACTTGCTCACATTTGAGCCATTATAGAGTTTGTCAGTTTTTAAGCACAATGAAAATTTCTCTCAAGCAAGCAGCTAATATTGATACCTGTGATGACATGGACTCCCCTTCACGCTAAAATACATCGTACTATCCACCACCGTCGTCTATTTGAGCGCGACCAACGGCTATTAGTGGCAGTTTCTGGTGGACAAGATTCTTTATGTTTAATTAAATTATTATTAGACTTACAACCGAAATGGGCATGGAATTTAGCTATAGCCCATTGTGATCATTGTTGGCGCGACGATTCCCAGGCTAATGCTGATCATGTGCAAAATTTAGCACAACATTGGCATATACCTTTTTATTTAGAAACAGCCCATGAACCTGTTAATAGTGAAGCTACGGCCAGAAATTGGCGATATCACGCTTTAACTAAAATTGCCCAAACTCATCATTATCAATATATAATCACCGGACATACTGCCAGCGATCGCGCAGAAACCCTATTATATAATTTAATTCGTGGTACTGGTGCTGATGGTTTACAAGCTTTAACTTGGCAACGGCCACTAACTGATGATATTATCTTAGTCCGTCCATTGTTAGAAATTACCCGCTCCCAAACTCAGCAGTTTTGTCAAGATTTTAATTTACCCATTTGGGAAGATAGCACCAATCAAAATTTACAATATCCGCGTAACCGCATTCGCCAAGAATTGATACCATACTTAAAAGTAAATTTCCACCCCCAAGTAGAGACAAATTTAGCCCAAACAGCGGAACTGCTTCAAGCTGAGGTAGAATATCTAGAACAAACAGCCCATCATTGGCGGCTAGAAGCCTCAGCAAAGGGTGAGAAACAGGATTTACAGCTAAATCGTCAAATTTTAAAAACATTACCTTTAGCTCTACAACGTCGGGTAATCCGTCAGGTACTTCAAAAGATATTACCTGAGTCTCCCAACTTTGAACACATTGAGAAGTTAGTGGCTTTAATTACAGCCCCCAATCGTTCTCAAACAGACCCTTTTCCTGGTGGTATGACAGCCATTGTACAAGGAGACTGGATTTGCATTATTGACAGGTAATAGGTAATAGGTAATAGGTAATAGGAATACGCAAATAAATATATTTCTTTAATTCTGTATTATTGTGCCTGTAATTAGGGCTTGCTGATAGCGTAGCGTGGCGTTAGCCATATAAACCTAAAACCATTTATTAACAAAGGGTTTCGCGGATTTTTAAAACAAAAAAGTGCCAGGTCTTGGCTAATGGTGTCTCAAAATGAATTGCATTTTTCTTTGTCGGATTTGGAAAATTGAGGATATCCAAACAGTTAAAACTGTTCCCTGTTCCCTGTTCCCTGCCCTCACAGACAACTTTTTCAGCAAGCCCTAATTAATTTTTAGATGGGAGTGGGGGGACTTGAACCCCCACGACCGTTTAAGGTCAACGGATTTTCATTCTCTTGCAGTTTTCACTACTACTCAGTTGCTCAAGCAATTCTAAGTTTTGAGAATTGGACTCTCTCTTTACCCTCGTCTTCACGTTAGGGTAGCTCCCGTCGAGTCTCTGCACCTTCCCATGGTCTTTAACTTGAGAACTTTTCATCTCAAATTTCAGATTTTCTGGGCTTGGCTCAGGATTGCCATATCTATAAACCAAATTTAGGTTATGAGATTTAGGTTTCCCTGAGTTTGAGAGCTTCCACTTGAAAGGTTTCCCTATCAAGGCTCAATTCCTTAAGTCCGTAGCGTCTACCATTCCGCCACACTCCCGAAGGGTTTTTAGTTTTTTGTGCAGTTTTTCGCCTGCTTGTCTGTTATACCACTAATTACTTTTTTTTGGCAAGTAGATTTTGAAAAAAATTTCCAAAAAATTTAGTTTTTATTTTTCTAACTTGAATATTTGGGACTTGGCCCCAAACACAACAGAAAGTTAGGCTTTTACTTGCTCAAGTTTCCAGTTTAATGGCTAAATTCGATTATATCATAAAGTTGAGATATTGAGCAAATTTAATTTTCCCGTGTTGAGGAATGAAGATTGATACTCTAAATTGCCCATTACTGATTCCCTTAATCCCGGCATTCAGCTTATTATGAAGTGAATGCACCAAATATAGTTTTCTCAAATTGCGGTAAGGAATATGGTTGTAGCACTACTGTATCTGAGTTTGGCTGGCGCTTATCTGCTAGTGATACCAATTGCTGTCTTTTTCTACTTGAGTTTAAGATGGTATACGGCTGGTTCTGTGGAACGGGTGTTTATGTACTTTTTGGTGTTTTTCTTCTTTCCGGGTTTACTCGTGCTTTCACCATTTGTAAATTTGAACCCCCGTCCGCGCAAAATTGCTTAAAAATTGCTTAAATAAGATTTGGTAGGTCATAAAACTCATGCGACGTATTGACGCGATTGGTATTGGTTTCGGCGTTTTCGTAGCCGGTGGTTTGGCTTATGTAGGTTTGCAGCTAGTGGGTTTAGATAGTCAAAATGCTGGTATCTGGAGTCAGGTATTTTTGATAGCGGGTCTAATTGGCTGGTTATGCACCTATATTTTCCGAGCAATGGGGAATAAAATGACCTACCATCAACAACGAGAGGCTTATGAAACAGCTTTTTTGCAAAAGCGTCTTGATGAACTTTCTCCTCAAGAATTAGCCGAACTACAGGCGAAAATTGAACAAGAAAAAGAATCTCAGGTTTAAGGTTATCATTGTTCAGTTGTCAGTTGTTTCTTTATGTTTTTTGATAAATAACCACTGACCACTGACCACTGACTACTGACTAGGTGAAATGACTGCTATTTCTCGTTGCTTTGAAAGTTTGAGACAGAACCAGGGGTGCGCTTTGATTCCCTTTATTACCGCTGGTGATCCAGATTTGGAAACTACAGCTAAAGCTTTGCAGGTTCTAGATCGTTCTGGTGCTGATATTATTGAGTTGGGTGTACCCTATTCTGATCCTTTGGCTGACGGTCCAGTGATTCAAGCCGCTGCTACTCGTGCCTTGCAACGGGGGACAACCCTAGAGCGGGTATTAGAAATGCTTAAATCTATTAGCCCAAGCTTGCGATCGCCTATAATTTTATTTACCTATTACAATCCGATTTTACATCGGGGCATTGATAAATTTCTTCAGCAAGTTCAGGAGGCTGGAGTAGCAGGTTTAGTAGTTCCTGATTTGCCCCTAGAAGAGTCAGCAGGGTTAATAAAACCCGCTGCGGAGAGGGGGATAGATTTAATCCTATTGGTAGCTCCTACCAGTGATTATGAGCGGATAAAAGCGATCGCTCGTGCTTCTGGGGGATTTATCTATTTGGTAAGTGTTACTGGTGTCACCGGTATGCGAACCCAGATGCAAGGACGGGTTTTTGATTTACTCCAACAAATTCGTCATGTTACAGATAAACCCATTGGTGTGGGCTTTGGTATTTCCGAACCTGAACAAGCGCGGCAAGTAAGGGAATGGGGCGCAGATGCAGCAATTGTGGGTAGTGCTGTAGTCAAGCGCCTAGCAGAAGGAACACCAGAACAGGGACTAGAAGCCATTGGTCAGTTTTGCCAAAGTCTCAAGACAGCCCTCAACAATCCCATTTAAACAAAAATAAAAACAGTGTATTTTTTTGTGATTTTCTACTGGACAATTTGACTGTAATAGCGTTAAATAATAACAGCATATATTAGAATAGACCAAAAACTAACTGATACACTGTTTTAAAACTTGAGTTTTACATATAATACGAAGCGAAGTAGGTAAAAATTATGGGTGTGAGAGTACATCGGTTACAAGAGAGTTACTGTTCAGTAGCATTGAGGGGGTAACAGCAATGAGTGAAAGTATGGCATTTATTGGCGGAGTTGCTGTAGCTGGGTTAGCGGCTTTAGTCTTGCTTAAAGGGACAAATACCCCTATATCATCAAATTTTGGTGTCAGTCCACAAATACCAGGAACGGTAATGGCACCCCAGGTAATGCAGCCTTCTATGCAGTATCCGCCTAATTACGGACAACCCGTATATCCTAATCAGCCTCCAACTGCCCCCACTGCTGATCAGCGCGTAGAAATGGAAAAGCAGAAGATGCAGATTGAGAAGTTTAAAAGTGACTATGAACAACTAAAGTTACAAAACCAACAACTGCAACAACAACTGCAAAGCGCTACTCAACAGCAATGGCAAGCCCAATTAGCTAGTCAACAACAAAAAATGGCTGCGTTACCACAACCGGAGCAAAATGATTGGCGAAATTCCCCCATGCTTTGGGCTGTGGGTGGTGCAACATTAACCATTGGTGGAGGTGTTGTGGTGGCTGGGGTATTGTCCTTATTTGCGCCAAAACAGCGTCCTATTCGTACCGTCCAAGTACTTCATCCTTACAATGGATCTACACCGCCTTTAGGTCCTGTTCGTCGCGCTGAGTTTTTACCTTCTTCGCGTATGGAAGCAAGAAGAGTAGAAACGGCAGAATACGACGAAATGCAGTAATAGAGGGCAAACAGCAGAAATGATCAGAATGTAGAGACGTTCCCAGAAAAGTCTCTACAATATCATTAATGTCTGTACCTGATAATATCGGCAACTGCTGTATTCCTAATTTTTTATTTACCAATAGTATAGACTACTCTAGGAATAATATTTGATTTTTGATAGCTTGCGTGGCGTAGCCATACAAGACTCAGTAGGTATCAATTCTGTTTTTCCTGTTCCCTGTTCCCTGACCACACAAGTAAATATGGCTAACGCCACGCTTCGCTATCAGGAATCAAACCGGATTCCTATAGATGATTCTGCTCGCACTTTTCTAGTTTGTTCGAGTATTTTGTCTATATCCTCTTGGGATAAACGTTGAATGTAGTTAATTTTGACTTCTTCTAAAAAGTCATTTAGCAAACTTTGAATTTCTACTAAAACTTGCTTTTGCTGAATTTCGGAAGTAAATGAAGTTGTAAATTTTTCTATTAGCTGAGTAGAAAGTTTTGCTGCGACAGGATCTTTAATAGTATTAGATAAAGCTGCATAGATATTATTAGTAATTTGGGTAGCTATTTGTTCACTAATTTGTGTTTGCGCTTTACCTAATCCTGGTAACATGAGAATGTTATTATAGCCAGGTAATTGCTGACAAGCAATTTGAATACTATAGACTAAAATCGCATTTACTTCCGGTTGGATTTTTGGTAATACTTGAGTAACCAGTGTTTTAATTAATAATCCAGTCATTGCTTCCACTTCATTGATATTATTAATATCTATGTAAGAACGCACATTTTCTGATTCTAATATCCAGCGTGTAATTTCACCTCGTTGAATTGAACCTTGAACTTGATTAATTACTTGAACTACGACAATTTCTGTAATTTCTTCCGCAAAATTAGCTAGAATACCTTGATGAATTTGTCTTCTCACTAAATAAAAATCAATCAGCTTTGTTTGATCAAGTCGTACTGTCACTGGAATAACTCGTAACCAGCGCCAAATTGGTATTAGTAATAATAAATCATACCAACGCCAGAGAATTGCTTCTAACCAACTTAAATGATTATATCTACGTTTTATGAAAAAAGTCCGTCCTAATAATTCTATAGTAAATAGAACCACAAAAGGTAAATCAATTTTCCAAAAACCATCGAAAAGTTCCCCATTTTCATCAATTTTACGATAATAGTTAATGGCAATTCCCGGACTAATTCTCTCGCGGAAAAAATCTATTTCTTGATCCCAACCATGTTTAGATAAATATTCCTGACTCCAAAAAGTATTAAATGCAGATTTTGCGGATTTTTCTCCAATATGTTCCCGCATTCGGTTTTTAATTTTTTCCAGAGTTCCACTTTTTCCTGCACCAGCAAAAGGATTAGTTTCAATCATCTCTTTAGACAGAAAACGGAGGTTTTCTAACTTATTTTTGACTTGAAATGAGTTTAGCCCTGTTTGAGTTACCTGTGCTTCTAATTCCCCTACTGCTTGTAAATATTGTTTGGTATCACGATGAGATTCAATACCTTTAATGGGGTCATAAAATCGAGTAATTCCAGGAAGTCTACGGAAGTAAAAATCTCGCCAGGGTACGTAACTTAAATCGAATAAAACTAATATTAAGTTGAAAGTTGCGGTCATGGCCATTAATCTTTCAAACCAGAGGTTTCTTGGCTGGGAAATTCTTAATTTGCTCATCGTTTTTTATATATAGTAAATTCCCAGTTTATGGAATAAAATAACATCAGTTTGAAAACTAATTTTCTAGCTGTTGTCTATTTATAATAATACCATAATTCTTCTTCAATGCAGATAATTTTGACTATCCTCACTGGTAATTTACCTAACTTTTAATATATATATTTTACGCTTAAATACTTATGAGCCTTAGATCATCTTTATTAAAAGATATCTAACTAAGTATAATCTATCTACAATAGATATTAATTATTGACAAAGCATACTAAATGTGGAAAAAATCTTTACCTTATTGACTTTTATTTCTAAAAAGGATAAAGTCTCTTTAGGAAACTAGTTGCAATAAATTTGCAAAAGTATTGAAAATAATTCTTAATGGAGTAGAAAAATGAAATTGTGTAAAAAAAGTCTGTATAGCCTTTGTGGAGGGTTGTTAGGGTTGACAGGAATGGTTTGGGCTAGTTCAGGGTTTTTACCAATTGCGATCGCTCAATATCCCAAAAATCAAGCAAAAACAGGCTTAATTGCTCAGAAATCGCAAAATATAACTATAATTTTTCCTAGCCGTTCTGATTCTACTGACTTGCAAAATAAAGCTAATAGTGTG
Organism: Anabaena sp. CRKS33; assembly: GCA_001672075.1. GTDB lineage: Bacteria > Cyanobacteriota > Cyanobacteriia > Cyanobacteriales > Nostocaceae > Dolichospermum. Next base: position 11,203 of record LJOT01000063.1, on the reverse strand, counting down.
GCTAGATTTTTATCAAAAGAGTTAGGAATATCTGTCAAAGCGCAAATAGGTGATGAAACAGCCGCAGTAGAAGCTTTAAGAGCAAACAGGGCTGATGTAGCATTTTTAAGCAGTCGTTCTGCACTCAAAGCAGAACAATTAGCAAATTCTCGGTTATATTTGGCTGAAGTTCGCAAAAATTACTCTGGAAGATACACTTATAATTCTATTTTTGTTGTTCCTAAAAATAGCGAATTAAAAAGTAAAAATTCTGGGAAAGCAACCCTAGAACAACTAAGAGGAAAAACCATGGCTTTTACTTCTCCTACCTCTGGTTCTGGATTTATTTTTCCAGTGAGTGAACTAGTAAGACAGGGTTTTGTTCCTAATCGTGACCGTTTAGATGGTTTCTTTGGTAAAGTTAGTTATGGAGGGAATTATAGTAAAGCCTTAGATGCTGTAGTTAGAGGTCAAGCTGATGTGGCTGTAGTATCAGAATATGCTCTATTTCCTCCTTATTTAGCAGCAGAAAATAGAGATAAACTTAGAGTATTACACAAAATTTCTGGTGTTCCTGCTCATGGAATTGCGATTGATAATGACGTACCAGTTGTAGTTAGAGAAAATTTGATTAATGCTTTGTTAAAGTTAAATAAATCAGAAAATAATCAATTATTAACTGGTTTATATAATTCCACAGAATTAGTCAGAATTGATCATAATCGTCATCTTCAACCAGTGCGAGAAGCATTAAAAAATACAGGAATAGAACCATAGATATAAATAGAACCCACCTTTGTGGGTTAAAAATCTTTGGTTTTCTATTAGTCCTTTGATGAAGAAATTTTGTACTGAGGTTAAGTAGGTGAAAGGAAAAAAACCGACATAAGTAACGAAAAGTAAAGTTGTCCTATTCCCTATTCCCTATTCCCTATTCGCTGTTCCCTGTTCCCTGTTCCCTTGTCATAACGACAATTTTTAACGCCAACCTACTTATTTATGACTATTTATCAAGTAGAAAAGACCAATTCCCACTCATTAAATTTATCGAGAAGTAACGTGAATTGCATTGAATGTTCCAATTTAGAGACAGATTATATTTCATCTCTAAAACGCCCAATTTTGAATAATATTAACTGCAAAATTAATCAAGGTGAATTTGTGGCTTTATTAGGATTGAATGGTGCGGGTAAATCAACATTGTTAAAATCTTTCGTGGGTTTAGTACCTTTAATGAAAGGAGACATTAAAATCAATGGTATTTCTTGCTCTCAACAAAAATTACCACAAATTCGTCGAGATGTGGGAATGTTATTTCAGGGAGGGGGATTAATTCGACAATTATCAGCTATTGATAATGTCTTATGTGGAAGATTAGGAGTTAGAAAAAACCGACAAACTTTATTGGGATTTCCTCAAAGCGATCGTCAATTAGCCTTAGAATTATTAACACAATTAGGACTAAGAGAACACATATATCAAAAAACCAGTAAATTGAGTGGTGGACAACAACAAAAAGTAGCAATTGCTCGTGCATTAATGCAGTCTCCGCAAATACTTTTAGCTGATGAACCTACTACAGGTTTAGATATAATAGCCTCACAACAAGTAATGACAACTTTATCTGAATTACATCAACAAGGTTTAACTATTATTACGGTTTTACATGATTTAGCTTTAGCTACAGAATACGCTCAAAGAGCTATTATTTTAGACAAAGGGGAAGTAGTTTATGATGGTAAATGTGAAAATTTACAAGCTCAATTTTCTTGAAAAGAGTATAACTTGATCTCACGCAAAGATCGAAAGAGAAAGAGTTTGAAAAATTCTCAGCAGTAGGGTGTGTTAGCACCAGTGTAACGCACCTTATGTATCTACTTAATATTTGTGGCTGAATGCTTCCGCAAAATGCAAAATCCAAAATTTTAGTTCTTTTTTTAAAATGAAACCCTTTCCTAAATTACAAATTCTTCATCGTTATCCTTGGTTTGTTCCTTTAGTTATTTTCTTGTTGATGATCGAAGTTTATATCTGGTCTTTACAAGGATTAAAGGTTGATTTTAAATTATTAAAAGATAGTTGGCCTTTTGTTACGGATTTTATTTCTCGGCTATTTCCTCCAAATTGGCAAGTTTTAGATATTGCTGTTCAAGGATTAATTGAAACTGTGCAAATGTCTGTATGGGGAACAACTATAGGTGCGATTTTATCATTACCAATTGCTATGGCTAGTGCTAATAATATCGCTCCTTTATGGTTAAGATGGATAGCAAATTTACTCCAAAATGCTGTTCGTTCTGTACCCTCAATTATCTTAGGTTTAATCTTTGTCGCTGCTACTGGTTTAGGCGCACCTGCGGGAACATTAGCATTGTCAATATATACTATTGGATATCTGGCCAAATTTTATCAACAAGCTATAGAATCAGTAGATCATCGTTCTTTGGAGTCTTTACAAGTTATCGGTGCATCAAAAATACAAATTGCTCAATATGGTATACTGCCCCAAATATTACCTCTAGGACTAGGTTATACTTTATGGATGTTTGAATATAATATCCGTGCTGCTTCGGTTTTAGGAGTGGTTGGCGCTGGGGGGATAGGCTTTCAATTGAAAAGCTATATAGATGGATTTGAATATACTAAAGCGACAACTATGATGTTAGTGCTATTGCTAGTAGTGACAGTTATTGATTGGTTTAGTAGTAAATTAAGGCGTTATTTAGAATCAATATGACAAGGGAACAGGGAACAGGGAACAGGTGACAGGTTACAGGGAACAGGTGACAGGTTACAGGTGACAGGGAACAGGTGACAGGTGACAGGTGACAGGGAACAGGGAACAGGGAACAGGGAACAGGGAACAGGTTACAGGTGACAGGGAAGAGGTTTTGGGCAACTTTACTTTTCGTTACTTATGTCGGTTTTTTTCCGTTCACCTACTTACTAGTTTAGTTTTTTAACTTTAAGGCCTCTGTCGCTGAAATTCCCTCACCTTGAGTACCGAAATACCATAAAGCTGCACTAGCTTCTGCACGAGTTACGGGTTTTTTCGGTTGAAATAAGGTTGTATAGCCAAAAACGCGGCGAATATTTGATTGTTCAGCATTTTGGAAATCAGCTAAAATAGCTTTCAATGCTTTTGGTTCTATATTACCTGCATCTTGAAATCCCCAAGTTTGTTTAACAGCTTCTAAATTAGCACTAGGTAAGGCTTGGCGGGTATCTAAAGGAACTTTCCATAATAGTAATTGTTCTCGCGTTAAAGGCGCGTCAGGGCGAAATAAAACCGCCGTTGCATCTCCTGATAAAATGCTATTAATTAAACCCGCTTCTGCTAATCCCTGAATCCAGGGAAAATCAGCATCTTGAGGCAGTATATCCCTAAAAGCCGGTTGAGTGCTAGGGGATGCTAACCGAATTTGTTTGGCTGGATTATTAGAATACATGGTATTATTAGCATTAACCAACCAGCGAGCATATTCTCGACGGGTGATAATTTTATCAGGTAAAAATTCTTGAGTGGTTTTGGGGTCGCTAGAGAATACGCCTAATAACGCCAAATCTTGTATATGCGATCGCCATTCCGGGGGTGCTTTCTGTATATCAACAAATTCTGAAGTGGCTAAAATTTCCGATTTGTGAGTTGGTTGGGTGACTATTTTGGTATTATTGGTTTTAGGCAATACCGGACCAATAAATTGGGGATTATCTGGGGAGGTGACTGGATTAGTAGCTGTAGTTGGAGAATCAGAGGAATATTCAATTAATAATTTCGTCGCTGTTTGCGGTTGATTAGGTGCGGCATTGGTAACAGTTTGTGGCTGAATTGTCACAGTAATGAATAAATCATTACGTCGGGCTGTAAAAGTACCCTGCACATCGTCTTCTGGTTGTTGGACAAGCCAATTTTGAGCCTGAAATTGTTGACGATAAAAGCTGGTAATTAAATTACTAGGATCAGCACTTTGCCAACGAATAGAGATTTTATTTTCAGAATTAGCTGGTGTAACTTCTTCTAATTCAACATTGGGATAAATCGGGATATCTGGGGGAAAATCAGCAGGTAACTTAATTGTTGATGTGTTTGGGTTTGGTGTTACTTCCTGACCAGTTGGTTTACCAAAAGGAACAGGACTATTTTGCAGCCCAGGATCAGCGGCCAATGATTGTTCTAGGTCTTTGGCAGATGGACTGTTAGTACAAGCTGTTAAGGAAGATAGTAAAACAGTTAAACTCAAGAAAGCAGCAGGGTAGTTACGGAAAAACACAAAGAAATCACAAATTGATTTTCACCTTCTACCCTAGCATTTTTAACAACAGGTAAAAGACAAATTTGCTTTTATTGGTCTCTGCTGAGAAATTTGGGTCAATAAGTGTAAAAATCAAGGTAAAAGTCGGCAAAATTCCGCAAAAATTCGTCTGATGTCAAAAACCGACATCAGACTACAGTAGGAAAAATCTAAAATAGATATTAAATTGGAAAAAACAACGATCATCAACCAACGTCGGTTCTTTTTATTTTCTCTACAGTGTCCCCGGGTTGTTACCAGTGCTGAAACAAGATGTCATGCAAGTTTCCCAGGATCAGCCTATCTGTTCTGAGGCCCCACTCCAATTGTTGCTGTTTGTTGACGGACGACCCAAGTCCCGACAACAAGTGCAGCGAATTCGCGCTTACTTAAAAGAATTAGAGGCTGTGTATAGTTTTGAACTGCAAATTATTGATGTTGAACAACAGCCTTATTTAGCGGAACACTTTAAGTTAATAGCAACTCCAGCTTTGGTGAAAATTCAACCCCAACCCCAACAGACTATCGCTGGTACTAATATTATCCCGCAGTTAAAAATTTGGTGGCCACGTTGGCAAACCACAGTGGATACGTTTTTGAAATTACAGGAGGATTTACAAGAACGTCTGGATGAAAAAAATCAAGTCATATCACCTAAGTATACGATTCATTCTGTTGCTACTTCATCTCAATTGATTCAACTCTCAGATGAAATTTTTCGGCTGAAGCAGGAAAAGGAGAAACTACAAGAACAACTACACTTTAAAGACCGCATCATTGCCATTTTAGCCCATGACCTCCGCAACCCCCTCACAGCAGCGGCCATCGCTATTGAAACTCTTCAATCTCATTACAATCCAGAAACTGGGGAATTTCCCCGCTTAAAACCGACCTTGGCTCTGCATTTATTAAAACAAGCCCGCGCACAAACACGGATTATTGATCGGATGATCGCTGATCTTTTGCAAGTAGGATCTGGTGAAGATACAGAACTACCAATTACACCCCAAAAGCTACAATTAGGGGAACTGTGTTTAGAGGTATTAGAGGAATTGAGCGATCGCTATATTAGCAAATCCCAAACTATAGAAACAGATATTCCTCAAGATTTACCGTTAGTGTATGCAGATCCAGCCCGAATTAGGCAAGCACTAATTAATCTTTTAGATAATGCCATCAAATATACCCCTGTGGGTGGTATTATTAGTTTGTCGGGACTACATCGCACTACTCAAAAAGTAGAATTTAGTATTGGTGATAGCGGTCCTGGTATTCCTGAAGAAAACCGCGATCGCATTTTTGAGCATCTTTTCCGTCTCCAACGCGATCAAAACGTAGATGGATATGGAATTGGCCTTTGCTTATGTCAACGCATTATCCGCGCTCACTACGGTCAAATTTGGGTGGATTCCTCTCCCTACGGTGGTGCATGGTTTCATTTTACTTTGCCAGTATATCCATCGTAGTCATTAGTTATTATTCATTAGTTATTATTTATCAGTTATTATTTATCAGTTATTAGTTAGTTGTCAGTGGTCTTCCCATTACCAATTACCCATTACCCATTACCCATTACCAAAAATGCCAAATTCATTAATGTATGATGAGGACAATTTCGTTGTTTTGGAAACAAATCAACCAGAACAATTTCTCACAGCAGCTGAGTTATTAACAAAACTAGAGGAAATTGTATCACAACTTTCAGATCAAGATTTACCGCCGGATGTACAAAAATTCCAGTCTGTCACCGAAAAAGCACAATATTTACTAAATACAAGTTGTAATTTAGATGTTGGACCAGGAAAATATTTACAATGGTATGCGGTGCGCTTGGAAAAATAAAATCTCTTGAAAATCTCTTGAAAATCTCTTGAAAATCTCTTGGTGAATAGAAATCAAACAGGAAAAATTAGAAGTATTAAATGGTGGAGAAACTGTCACCAGAGCAATAAGCGAAGATCCTCGCACTCAAAAATGGATTTGTAGACAATGTAGCATGATTTATGATCCTGTTATTGGTGATCCTGATGCGGGAATTGCAGCGGGTACTGCTTTTACGGATATTCCTGATGATTGGAGTTGTCCTATTTGCGGCGCTACTAAAAAGACCTTTAAACCTCTTGAGGAAAAAATGACGACCGACAATAAATAATAAAGAATATAGGGATGTTCCATAGTTAATTTTCATCAAATGTACATTAGTCCACACAGATGATAACAGAGTTTATCAAAGTGTGGACTTTGTTCTATAAGTTCTATCAATTTATTAATAACTCAAGTTGCTAATTATTTAGTTGAAATTGGTAATTGGTGATCAAATCCCTGTTTTCATCCTGTTCATTCTTTAATCCTGGACATCCTGATTCTGAAACTGTGCCTAACTACCAACTTACCTTGCTTTAATAATTTATTAATATCACCGTCCAAATAAAATGGCAGTAATGTATTATAAAACAAGTATCACATTGACAAAGACAAGTATTTACATATATGAAAAATGCTGCGAAAATCTCCAAACGGATTTTATTCTTACATCCCAACTTTCCTGCTCAATTTCGCCATTTAGCCGCAACTTTAGCCCAAGATAGCAATTACCAAATTGTATTTGGCACTAATCGTCAGGAAGGAACAATACCTGGGGTATTTAAAGCTATTTATCAACCTTCCCGTCAAGCAGCACCCCAAACCCATCATTATGTTCGTAATTTAGAAAATGCAGTTATCACTGGACAAGCGGTATATCGAATGGCAGAAAACCTGAAAACACAGGGTTTTATCCCAGATATAATTTACGGTCATTCTGGTTGGGGTCCGACATTATTTATGAAAGAAATTTTCCCCAAAGCAGAATTATTATGTTTCTTTGAATGGTTTTATCATGGTCGCGGTTCTGATGCTGATTTTGATCCCAGTGAACCATTAAATGCAGATGATTTATGTCGTATTCGTGTGAAAAATGCCCCGATTTTAATTGATTTATATAATTGTCATCGCGGACTTTCTCCTACTAATTGGCAGCGTCAACAATTCCCACCAGAATATCACAATAAAATAAATGTTTGTCACGATGGAATTGATACTAATTTTTTTCAACCTCAACCAGATGCTAAATTAGTTTTACCTCGCATTAATCTTGACCTTTCTCAAGTTACAGAATTAGTAACCTATGTAGGTAGGGGAATGGAACCTTATCGCGGTTTTCCTCAGTTCATGGAAGCAGTAGCATTAATTCAACAACAACGACCAAATTGTCATGTTGTAGTTGTGGGAGAAGATAGGGTAGCTTATGGCAAAACTCTACCAGATGGTAAAACCTATAAACAATTAATGTTAGAAAAGTTAGATTTGGATTTATCCAGATTACACTTTACTGGTAGACTACCTTATCATGAATATCTCCAAGTTTTACAAGCTTCTTCAGCCCATATTTATTTAACCCGTCCTTTTGTTTTATCCTGGTCAATGTTAGAAGCCATGTCCACAGGATGTTTATTAATAGCTTCTGATACTCCACCAGTTCTAGAAGTAATTGAAGATGGTAAAAATGGACTGTTGGTAGATTTCTTTTCTCCCCAACAAATTGCAGAGAAAGTAAACTTAGCTTTGGACAATTACCCAGATATGATTCCTATTCGTGCCGCCGCTAGAAAGACTATAATCAATAATTATGATTTAGCAAAATTATTACCACAGCATTTAAATTGGTTGTTGGGTCATACCAATTCTATGTGAGGAAAAACTACCCAGAAAAAGAGAGTGGGAGGAGGCATTACCAAGCGCCTTTCTCTCCCACTCTACCATTTGCTGCTGAAGCGTTTAGGAATTTATTCATATAGACGAAACCCGTTAATTAGGGGGGTAATTTGCAGGTTAACGATAACGTCTATATTTAGCAGGTATTCCTATGCAGCAAATACTAATTCTATTGATTTTTTAGACAATCTCTACAAGAGATTGATGTTAGTTGATTCAAGCTCTTAACAATTCCTTGTTTTTGCTTGTCTCATATAATGTAGCCTGGTTTATTTAACCATGGTTGCCAATTTGGCATTTTTCTGAAATTTTTTCGTCGTTGATTATTAATCTTTTAAGATTACATTTTACCGGATAATTAATAGGGGGTCAGACCCATCATTCCTAATCTGAATTGATTTGTATTGTCTGTGTTTGTGCCAATTTTTTTCCATGATTTTGATTTAACCCTATCCATAACCCTCAAGAGACGCTAAAATCAATCCAGACTTTGTATTTTCGTGGTTTTGACCCAGATAACTCAGAGTGCGGTTCACTGCATAAATCCTCATTGTCAACGTCCTTATCCCCAACCCTGGGGAAACAAATTTTGTACCAGTTGTGGCGCACAGTTGCATTTGTTAGAACGTTACTTCCCTCTTCAAGCACTAGGATCAGGGGGATTTGCTCAAATTTATACAATTTGGGATGAAAGGACACAAACAGAAAAAGTCCTCAAGGTGCTTGTAGATACTTCAGCGAAGGCACTTGAATTGTTCATACAAGAGGCGGAAGTTTTAAGTAATTTCCGTAGCGATAGCCTGCCAAAAGTTGACAATGATGGGTATTTTCAAGTTAATTTGATCAATCCTCAACCCCGTCAATTACCATGTTTAGTGATGGAAAAAATCAATGGCTACACTTTAGAGGAGGTATTAATAAATTCCCCCCAAGGTTGTCCAGAAGATTTAGTTTTATGTTGGTTTATTCAAGCTGTACAGATTTTACAGGAGTTACACAAGCGCCAAATTATTCACCGAGATATAAAGCCTTCTAATTTAATGTTACGGACCTCTACCCCCGCTAAACCCCTCAAGGATGATAAATTAGTCCTAATTGATTTTGGGGGCGCTAAACAAGTTAGTGGTTCAGTTTTAAAATCCCATTCTACATCCACACGCTTATACTCCTCCGGTTATAGTCCTCAAGAACAAATTTATGGTAGTAATGTCGGTCCTGCGGCAGATTTTTATGCTTTAGGACGGACTATGATTCAATTGCTAACGGGTAAATATCCACCTGAATTGGAAGACAGTCTTACCGGAAAATTACGGTGGCGTAATTATTGTCGGATTAAACCAGATTTAGCAGACTTGCTAGATGAGATGATACAGGAGGACGTGCGATCGCGTCCAGGACACGCAGGTATTATTCACAAAAGATTATTAAAGATTGCTTCCCCATTACCACAGGAAGGATTATTTACCCGCATTAGTAAATATTTAGGGAAATTAGTTACTCAATTTTTCCAAGCTATAGGTAATACAACTTTATTTATTATTCGGGGAATATTTAAGTTTTTATTTGCTTGTTTGGTGACTTTTTGGGTAATGATTTTGACTAGTATTTCCACAGGAATAGCCACTATAATCGGTTTTATTCTGGCTGATCATACCAGTTTAGGCGATCGCTGGCTAGAATTACTAACCTATCAATTACCAACACTGGTCAAAAATCAACCGTATATAGCCGTAGAAACCATAGTCTACGCTTTTGCAGGTTTGGGAACAGCTTGGGGACTAACCTTATCAGGTTGTTTTGGACAAAAGCGACAGTTTCTCGTTTCTGCTTTAATGGGTTTTGTTGCTTATAGTTTAGGCTGGATAGCTTGTCAATTCATTCCCACTCAAAATCCTAGTGAAAACTTGGTAATATGGATTTTGATATCACTTCCCATACTGACATTAGGTTTAGGTATTCGCAATCATAAAATCGCTTATACTGTAATTGCTGGTTTGGTTAGTGCTAATTTGATCAGTGTTTTCACTAACTTAGGATTAGGACTACATTTATTTCATTTTTCCAGAGAACCGCAAGGGTTTGATATATTTTCACCTCTAGGTTTTTTTAGTCTTGTGAGTATCTTAATTAGTTTTTGCTTAAGTATCAGCTATTACTTAATTAGTCCTTGTTTACGTTGGTTAGGTTGGAGGTAAAAAAACCTCACCAAAACACAGATACCCCCGGTTCATTTTGTGGTGAACCAGAGGTATCTCATAATTGGTAGACTATAAATCTTTCGGTATACTCAAGTTGAGACTAATATACACTCTTTGTTCCCATTTGCATAGTTCTGTAATAACAATTTATATAATTTTTGTATATTCTTAATTATTTTTTTATATTTGAGTTTTACTTAAACTATTTTTGACTTCCGCCCTGCGGTACTAGTTCCCCCCAAAACCATCCCTTATCGCTCTGTGGAAATTCTTGGGGGTTTTGTTTTCTAAAACTCTGAGTTATTTTCTAACCATTGTTCTAAATCAGTGACAGTGGAGAAATCTAAGAGTGCTTCACCGAGTAATTCTAATTGGTCAATTTTCAATGTCCGAATTGTCTCAATGAATGATGATTCAATTACACCAATTCGCCGATTTAGTTGCCGGAAAATCAGTTGTTGTTCTCCCTGCTCTATTCCCCTTTCTACCCCTCGTTCCATTGCTAATTCTTCTGTTGGACTAATAAAAGGCATTTGATTTTCCTCCTCCAAATGTTTAATTTTAGCGACTAATCCCTGTTGCAATTCTTTGGGCAAAGTTTATCGGCTATGCGTTTTTCAGTTGCTGATGAAGCCGTAATTTCTTGCAGTTCTTTATCTAGTGATTCCGGTGGTTTTGTCCAATCAATTGCTTTATAAGCTACAGGAAAGAAGAAGGATAAAAAACTATCAAAATATTCGTTTAATGCTTCTTTCCAGGATTCATCGTAATTCGCCGTGATTTCATTTTTGTTCATAAAATGCTATACTAATAATTGTGGTAATTCAGTCCCAATTAATTTAGAATTATTTCCATGCTCAACAGAATCAAAGAATTATCAACAAGTATATCATCTCGATTAGTCGAAATCCGCCGCCATATTCATGCACATCCAGAATTGAGCGGAGAAGAATATCAAACCGCTGCTTTTATTGCTGGTGT
>LJOT01000329.1 GCA_001672075.1 Anabaena sp. CRKS33 | reverse complement strand
CCCTTGATAGTCATGAGTCCAGGATCTCCAGGACCTGCACCAACTAAATAAACTTTACCCAAAAACTTTTTCCCCTTCTTTGATCAAATCCCCGATTAAATCAGCAAATTCTCGACTTGTTCCTAAAGGTGGTGCGAGTTGAAAAGTTACTAATGGAAACTTTAATTTTAGCGTTTCTACTGCCAAAGCGATCGCATCAGTTATGCCACCTGTAAATAAAAAGTAGGGAAAAATCGCAATTTGTGCATAACCAGCGGTAATCAATTCCTGTACTCTGACTTCCAAACTGGGAGGTACAGACCAATAAGCTGTAAATGCACCCACACTAGCTGCTATATTTTCTACAGGGCCATGAGAACCAGGACGACGACTACCATGAGCTAAAATAATTGATACATCAGCTTTTACTGTCATCATCATCCTAGAAACAAATTTTTCTAACCCAGGATAACTACCTACATAAGGACATAATTCTATTTTTATGCTTTCATTTATTACCTCTTGTGCCAGTGCTATTTCTGCGGGAATATCCGTCATGAGATGAAATCCTGGTAACAAAAATAGGGGGATAATTTGGACTATTTTACAGCCAAAAGCCTGAACTTGATTAGCGAAATCTTGAATTTGTTGATGTAAAGGTTGGATATTGGCCTCTAGAGTAGCAATACCTATCAAGTTTTCCCCTTGGGGTAACATCTCACTTAATAGCTTCGCTAATTGCTGCATGGCCAAATCTGGACGAGGATCACGACTTCCGTGAGATACTAAAAGATAAGCTGTATTAGTCATTATTAGTCATTAGTTGTCATTGGTAAAATTCCCACCTATTCCCTATTTATTTTTGTTCAGCATTGTAAGTATAAAATTGATTCAATGCTCCCACAGTTTCAAACTTGTAACCTGGTATCCACGAATCAAGTTTAATTTCACTTTTATAAATACTAAAGATTATATAGTCTTGTCGGTTGGTTGTACTGGTAATAAGTTCTTTGATTTGTGGTTTAACAGATTGAAGCACTCGATTACAATCAACTTTAATTAATCTTTCCAGGAAATTGGGAGTCTTTTGACATACATCAGTTTCTAAGTATGTTGTCAGCTTGTGAACTGCATACTTTTCATACTCAATCTGATTGGGGTTGGTTTTGGCCATAATCACCCCTAATATAGTAACACTTACTGCTCCTATACTGATGAGAGTAGCTAAAAGTTTCATATTTCAACTTGAGGTGGGTAGTTGTTGGTCTTTCAAAGACTACCAAGAAAATTATCTAAATTTCCGACAAAAAAGCTTGATCATTTTTTTAGTTAGTGCTATTATTGAAAAATAAGTTAAATGGCGAGCGTAGCCAAGTGGTTAAGGCAGTGGTTTGTGGTACCACCATTCGTGGGTTCGAGTCCCATCGTTCGCCCTGGAAAATATACTATGTAGGAATAGGAAAAGAAATTTAAATTGGGTTATAATCAAGCTTGTTACCTGTGATTAAGTTTCGGGTTTCCTTATTTCTGTTCAAAAGTGCTGAATATAAGATGCTGAGATATTCATATATACTCATAGGTTTTATATCAGTAAGTTTAATTATGCTGTATAAAAGAGAGAATCAACTGTGACCGTCAGAGTCCGTATAGCTCCAAGTCCCACGGGAAATTTACATATTGGTACAGCGAGAACGGCTGTATTTAATTACTTGTTTGCTCGTCACCATCATGGCAAATTTATTCTAAGAATAGAAGATACAGATTTAGAGCGATCGCGTCCAGAATATACAGATAATATTCTCAATGGACTACGCTGGTTAGGATTAAATTGGGATGAAGGTCCATTTTTCCAATCTCAACGCTTAGAACTTTACAAAGAAGCAGTTGAAAAACTACTAGAGCAAGGACTAGCTTACCGCTGTTATACCACATCTGAAGAGTTAGACGCTTTACGAGAAGCGCAAAAGGCTAAAGGTGAAGCACCTCGTTATGATAACCGTCATCGGTACTTAACACCAGAACAAAGGGCAGAATTTGAGGCTCAAGGACGTTCTTCTGTAATTCGTTTCCAAATTGCCGATGATCGGGAAATTGTCTGGAATGACTTAGTACGGGGTAAAATGAGTTGGCGTGGTAGTGATTTGGGTGGTGATATGGTCATTGCTCGCGCTTCTAGTGATGGTAGTGGTCAACCATTGTATAATTTTGTGGTGGTTGTGGATGATATTGATATGGAAATTACTCATGTGATTCGGGGTGAAGACCATATCGCTAATACAGCTAAACAGATTTTACTATATGAAGCTTTGGGGGCGAAAATTCCCGAATTTGCCCATACACCCTTGATTTTAAACCAAGAAGGGCGAAAACTCTCGAAACGAGATGGAGTAACTTCTATTTGTGACTTTCAGGATATGGGTTTTACGGCGGAAGCTTTAGTAAATTATATGACTTTACTAGGATGGTCGCCAGGGGATTCTACCCAAGAGATATTTGATTTGGAATCAGCGGCTCAGGATTTTGGCTTTGAGCGAGTGAATAAAGCTGGTGCTAAATTTGACTGGGATAAATTAGACTGGTTGAATAGCCAATATCTCCATCATAAGCCGGTTGGGGAACTTACAGATTTACTTATGCCCTTCTGGGAAAAAGCTGGTTATCAATTTAACGGTGGTAGAGAACGTCCTTGGTTAGAATCATTAACGGGGTTAATTGCTGCTAGTTTGACTCGGTTGGTAGATGCTGTGGAAATGACCAAGGTATTTTTTACTGATGGTGTAGAATTAACTGAAGAAGGCAGTCAACAACTACAGCAGGAGGGTGTTAAAGCTGTACTCAAAGCAATTATTACAGCTTTAGAGAGTCAACCAAATCTATCAGCAGATATAGCTCAAAGTATAATTAAGCAAGTTGTAAAAACAGAAAATGTGAAAAAGGGCTTAGTGATGCGATCGCTCAGAGCAGCTTTAACCGGGGACGTACATGGACCAGATTTAATTCAATCTTGGTTACTATTAAATCAGATTTGTTTAGATAAAGCTCGTTTAAATCAAGCAATTAGCAATAATTAATTACTGAGTATTGGGTAAGAATTTTCTGGAATTTTAAATTCTCCCAGCGGTACTCAAGTCTTTTCGCTAAAGGAACTTGAGACCGTAAATTTATGTCTTCAAAGGTATTTAGCAAATTTCTATAATTACAATGTCAAAAAAAGTATTGACTACAGGAATGATTATACTCTGGACTACAGGTGGATTTACTCAAGTGGCTAATGCTCAACCAGTTTCGCAGATTTTTGGAGATGTTACCATTCAACATCCATTTTCCCCAGATCCATTGACAGTCACGGGAATGAGTGGTGGTTCAATACCCGGAAGCCAAATAGCCGGAACAGAAACAACACCAACTGGACCTTGTAAGGGATTTATGGATGAAGATCCCGATCATACACTGAAATTATTGAGTAAATTTGAATATCTAAAGCTAGTAGTTAACAGTCCTGCGGACACGACCATGATTATCAAAGGACCTGGTGGGACTTGGTGTAATGATGACTTGGACGATAAAAATCCTGGTGTTGTTGGTGAATGGCTACGGGGAACTTACCAAATTTGGATTGGTTCTTACAAGAAAGATGATTCCTTACCTTATACCTTAAAAATTATGGGAGATAAGTAAATGATTAGACATCTTGTGAGATTTAGCTGCTAAACAAGCTGAAGCGGCTCTTAAAGTGCTAATCAACTCGTTGTTTGGCCTTTATGGGACTTCTGGTGTTGGTTTTAACGATATGGAAGCTGCTGCACTGGTTACAGCTTATGGTAGACGGATTCTGCGATTCATGATTGATGTGATTG
>LJOT01000062.1 GCA_001672075.1 Anabaena sp. CRKS33 | reverse complement strand
GTCGTCAGACTCAAAGGTGGTGATCCCTTTATTTTCGGTCGTGGTGGGGAAGAAATGGCAGAATTGGTAGCCGCAGGGATTCCCGTAGAAGTTGTACCAGGGATTACATCAGGAATAGCCGCAGCGGCCTATGCTGGTATTCCTTTAACCCATCGTCTTTATAGTTCTTCTGTAACTTTTGTGACTGGACATGAATCTGCTGGTAAGTATAAACCCCAAGTAAATTGGCCAGCAATAGCTCATGGTTCAGAAACCATCGTAATTTATATGGGTATACACAATTTACCCTACATTGTAGAGCAGTTAACTGTAGCTGGGTTGAGTTTAGATACACCCATGGCTTTAATTCGTTGGGGAACTCGGCCAGAACAGGAAGAATTAATTGGTGAATTGGGGACAATTGTAGCACAAGTAACAGAAAAGGGATTTCTTGCCCCAGCAATAGCCGTAATTGGTGCAGTTGTCAAAATGCACGGTATATTATCTGATTCTGTACAGGAGAAAAAATAGAGGAAAAGTTTGGTTAGGGTTACACTGATTAAATCCTTTTTATTTGTCCTTTGTAAGGTTTTCCTGAATCTTATCAAATAGTGGGAAGTTATCAAACTATGAGGAAATTGACTGGTAATGCTATAGCTATTCCCTGTGTGGCTAGTGTTATTGATGTTATGATTAATCTGATGGTTACAGGAAATAGTAAATATTTTCAATATTTACAAAATTATTTTTGATAAATGCCATAGTAATTTACCAAGAATTTATCATATAGTAATAATTTTACTCTCTGACGGATGCTTATAATGAGGTTGATTAATTGTTGAACATAAATAGTCAAAGGAATTATCAGTATGTTCCAGTTGCATATTTCGGGGTGCATTTAAAGCAATGACAGCATCTCCAATTTTTTCACAACGTTTACAGTCACAGGCTGCTGCTCCTTGAGTTAATATTTCTTTTAAATTATTGGCAATATTGATAAATCCTCTAGTATTTGAGTTTTTGGGTAGTTGAGAAGCAATTTGGATAAGTTGCTCAATTTCTGAACGGTATTTTACTAAAAGAAATTGGTCAATCTGACATTGGCTACGACAGTTTTTTACATCTGCAAATTCATCAGCAAACTGTTTTAAGCCAGCCGCCAGATTTTGTAAATCAAGGGTAAGTGGGACTAATGCGCGGGTACAGGTGGTAGAATCTGTATTGGTATTATTAAACTTTTTCCTGAGTAGAAGTTCAAAACGTTTGATATAAATTCCTAAAATAGAGATAGCTTTTTCTTTATCTTGGGGACTACTAAAGTTGAGTTGATGAGTGCTAAAAAGTTGGGGAATAAGTTGTAAAATAGCTTTAAGTTCGCTGGTTTTAAATCTATTACTCCACAGTGCAATAGCATCACCAATATTATTTATAGTTTCCAGGCGCAGTACAAAGTAGAAAGAAATAAGATTCATTAAGTAACTGCGTCTCATTTCCATCTGCACGTAATTAGAAATATAAAGCGGTTTGTCAGTAAATTGAGATTCAAAATACTGCTTATAGATTTGCGTACCTAGTAGCAGAGAACGTAAAACTGAGGTATCGAGAAAGTGTTGAGGAATAGATTTATCATTCATTTGGTATTATTCTTCGTCTTTATCTATATCCAGGTTTTCATCAATTGTTACCCCAAATGGTAGGGTATTAAAGCCTAAGTTTTCTAAAGTTAAAATTGCTGTTTCTACTGATGAATTGTTGATTGTTTGTTGATTTACTAGAGATGTAAGTAATTCACAAACTCCCTGGTATTGACTGGTATTATAGTCAATCCAACGGTTAGAATAGAAGAGTGCATCATGTAATGCCATGACCACTTCTGTATAGGGGTCAAATGGTAATTTATCGCGCATGGTACGCATGGTACGCAGTAGGTTATCTGCATAAATAGATGCTATTGGTTCTCCAGAATAAGACGAGAGTTTTTGTAAATCTATTAAGATAGATTTGGTGATTTCTATTCCTGAAACTTCTAAGACATTTTGTTTAATGTTCATTGTTTTTATTCATCTTGAAAAAAGGTGTTGAAAATATCAATGGGTACTGGATTCTGTCATTTGCAAGGCAAGACGATGTGGACATAGTGCTATAATTTAGTTTATATTGTACTACAAGTTTTTTCAGAAAATCGCTAAAATAGAAATGCACTTGCTACTTATGAATTACAGAGACTATATTACAATCGAACCCAATAAACAGTGCGTTACATTTCATTAACGCACCCTACAGGATTTGCTGTATACTGAAACAATAAGTATTATAATATCAGCTTAAAATCATGTGTATATCAATATTTAACAATGAGGATAAAAATGATTAAATTCATAGATTTGTTTTGTGGTACAGGGGGATTTAGAATAGCCGTTGAAATGATTTGTAATCAGTATAATATTTCCTCTCAATGTGTTTTTTCTAGTGATATTGATATAGACTCGCAAAAAATATATACAGCAAATTTTGGAGAAACTCCAGCAGGAGACATTACTAAAATTAATGAAAATGATATTCCAGAACATGATATATTATTGGCTGGTTTTCCCTGTCAACCTTTTAGTATTTGTGGAGAACTTAAAGGTTTTGCAGATACCAGAGGTACATTATTTTTTGATATTGCTAGAATTATTCAAGCTAAAAAACCCACAGCCTTTATATTAGAAAATGTCAAACAGTTACAAGGACATCAACAGGGAAAAACGTTAAAAATCATTATTGATACTTTACAAGATTTAGGATATTACACAGATTATAAAATTGTTAATGCTTTAAATTTTGGACTACCACAAAAACGAGAAAGAATTTTAATTATAGGTTTTAAAAATCAACATCATTATGACAATTTTAAATGGCCATTGATAAAAATTCCCATGCAACCATTATCAACAATATTAGAAAATTCCGTTTCTGACTTTTATTATGCTTCCGAAAAGATTAGACAAAATCGGTTACAAAAAGTTAAAAATAATCAACAATATGATCAACCAACGATATGGCATGAAAATAAATCTGGTAATATTAGTGTATATCCTTATTCTTGTGCATTAAGAGCAGGAGCATCCTATAATTATCTATTAGTTAATGGAGAAAGAAGGTTAACTGAAAGGGAAATGTTGAGATTACAAGGTTTTCCTGAATATTATCAAGTGGTGGGAAGTTATCAAACTATGAGGAAGTTAACTGGTAATGCTATAGCTATTCCCTGTGTGGCAAGTGTTATTGATATTATGATTAATTTGATGGTAGGGAGAAATATTACAACATAATCAGGACCAAAGATATTTAACAGTAAGGTTAGATGGCTAATATTTATAATTTAATTCAAGTGCATTGCAAAAGCTATTTAGTTGATTAAGCAAAGCATTATAGTAACTGTAAGCATCCTCTCGTTTATCTTGAAGATTAGCATATAAAGTCAACTCTGGTTCTGGTGCTAGGTGATCTTTAGGGATATCTAAACCGGCTTCAGATAACCGTGTTGAGGCAATTGCAATTAATAATGCTCCAATTGTATTAGATTCACCATTGTGAAGATCATTAAGTCCAGGTAATATTGTTTCTGCACCTGGTAATTCATCAAGATTCATGATTGATTTTCCTCCAGGTTATTTTCACAACGTTCAATAAATTTCTCAATTCTACTTTTAAGAATATCAGGGTTTAGAGAGGGAAATCTGATTAGTTCAGGTGTAATTGCTTCAAAACAATTCCGTAAATCATTCAAAGAGAATAATTTCTGTTTGTACATGGCTTCAACATCTTTAATATCACGGTTAAATCCCCTGGATAGTTTAGCAAGAGCTTGGGCTGTAAAATCATAGTGATAAAACGAAATTTGACCTCGTTTGCCAATGAATACGCTTCTATCACGCCATCTGTTTAATTCTTGTTTGAGTTTGGCAATAGCCTGAAAAATGCCTGGTGGTTCAGGATCTAGACGAATATCAACATCAATTGTGGAGTTACGCCATCCAATTAGTAGCGCACTTGCTCCACCTGTAAAGTAGATGCAGCCTGAACCCTGGGCTTCTCTACCTAAGAGTTGCATCAGACGTTCTAACTTTTGAGTGTCAATGTTTGCACGCATATTTTTATTGATTTATTTGTTTGGATATTGAGCAATGGCGAAGTGATCCGTAGAAATCGCACTAACTTAATATTAGCGATCGCATTTAATAATAGTTAAGGAAACACAAGAAAATAGAAATTTAGCGATTCCTGCGGAGCGCAACACTTACGCACTTAAAAATATTGTAAGGAAAAATTGATCAATCTGGTAACTTGCTGATTACCGAACTTGTGAATTTACCCCCCGGAAATGTGGAAGTAATAGTCTGGTCAGCTACAGATACCCATGATCATACCACAACCAGTGAACCAGCACCAGAAACACCAAAAAGACGAACTAAAATCAAGGCTTTGCAAAACTGGTTTGAAAAAACCCAACCCGCACCTCCTGATTTTGATCCAGATCAAGCTAAATGGGAATATTTAAAGGAGAAACATAACCTGTGAAAGTCTTGCTTGATACCAACATCATTATAGATATTTCCACAGAAACAATGATAAAATAGTTTGTGAATCAAGTCTTTTTTTGTGCCTATTCTCAATTCAATTTACACAAGAAGATAAATAATTATGCTATCAGTTGAAGAATTAATTCAAGAAGCCTTGTCTTTACCCAGTTCTAGCAGAGTATTTTTAGTAGAAAAACTAATTGAAAGTCTAGAATCTGATATTGATGAAAATATCCAAAAGATTTGGAACACAGAAGCTAAAAAACGCCGGGATGAAATACGTAATCATACTGTTAAACCAATTTCTGGAGAAATCGCTTTAGCTCAAATTAGACAAATTTTAGAAAAATGAAAAATGAAATATAACTTCCATCCTGCTGCATTAACAGAATACTCAGAAGCAGTCCAATTTTATGCAGAAAATGAAATTGAAATAGCACAAAATTTTATCAATGCTGTTGAAGATACCATTTTCCGAATTATTGAATCACCTAAACGCTATCCAGTTACCAATGAAGATATTCGTCGGTTTAGTATATTAGTTCGTTGAAGATGTGGTTTTTTACTTTAGTCAGTCACTTAGTGATAGATGAAGATTACACTGGATAAATACACGATGTAATTGCTGCCAATTCGAGATAATATAAAAACATCCTCTCATGAAAAAAATCATGCAAGCATACAAACTCAAAGGAAAAATTGATCAATCTGGTAACTTGCTGATTACCGAAACCGTGAATTTATCCCCCAGAGATGTGGAAGTAATAGTCTGGCCAGCTACGGATACCTTTAATCATACCACATCCCCAACCAGTGAACCAGCGCCAGAAACACCAAAAAGAAAATCTAGAATCAAAAGAAATGGTTATTTTATTGATAGATATTGGCAGCTATGATCAGGTTTATTAGCCTGATTTCTGAATTTTCATACAATATGTTCAAAAATTATTTTCAGTAAATCCTCTTGAGAAAAAGGCTTTTCTAAATAACCATTAGCTTTGACAAATTTGGCTTTTGCTCTATCCCTTAGTCCCATCCTTTCTGTCATCAAAATTATAGGAGTATCTTTATAATGTGTGTGTTTTCGTAATAAAGAACAGATTTCATAGCCATTTAAATTAGGCATTTCTATATTTAGTAAAATGATATCTGGTTGTACTCGCAGAATTTCCATTAAAGCTTGGGAAGAATCCGTAAATTTGATCACATTGAATATTTGTTCATCTAAAAATTCTGAGACAGTATTTAAAATTTTCTGATGATTATCTATACAAAAAATACTGCATTTCTTTTTCTCGTTAATTTGGGAGTTACTAGACTGATTTATTTTTCCCTGACCATTAACTTTATCAGAATTACTTTTGGGTAATTTCTCCTGGGATGTTTTGGGTACTTCTAACTGAGAATACGGTTCAAAATTCAAATTTTCTTTAACATCAACTTTTACTGGTGATTGACATGGTTCTACTAAAGCTTTTAAATTTAAATGGCAAAATTTAGGCAGATTGTCTAAAAAAGTATTAGGAACAAATTCATAACTGCCATATTTTAAATTCAGCAAAGATTGTAAAACTTCTAGTGCTAACTCCTCAATTAGTAAAGCCGCTTGAAAATGACTAATATATTTTTGATTAACTAACCAACAAATAGCTAAGTAATCTGGATTTGGTATTGAATGTTTCTCAATATCTTTTTCAAAAATCATCCGCACTTGTTCATTAATTCCCCTGGGAAGAGTTGAGATTTGCTGACTTAATCTCTGTAAGTTCCGGTAAAGAGGTTCAAACATTTCTTCAGAATAACCAGCGTAAATTAGTTTACCCTGATCCATATATATTGACCAAGCACCAGATTCGCTAAATACTTGCAAACAACCAGTGTATGAACTATTGGTAATCTTCTTTAAGATGTTGATTGGTTGCAGCTTTTGGAAAAATCTATATCTACTAATAGGAGTAGGGTTCATTTTCTGGGATGGTTCATTAAAGTTGTTTTTCATTATCAGTTACTCACTATATTTTATCGACATTCCGAATCCTGATTCTTGAATTCTTCCCTTTAGATTACTCCATATTTTTTAGAGAAATAAAAAAGTATGTTAAACATAAGATGAAGATAAAAAAATGAAGTGGTGATTTTCTACCGACACGACTCTAATTTTTGATCTCAATGTTGCTTAAATTACCCAATACCCAATCGTGTCTACAATTAATATCCAAGTTCCAGAAAATAGCGATCGCTTAGACCGCTATTTATCCCAGAATTTATCAGATTTGTCCCGTTCTCGCATTCAGCAACTCATAGAACAGGGCCATGTCCAAGTTAATGATCAAATTTGCACATCTAAAAAGGTTAATCTCAAAATAGGCGATCGCATTTCTCTAGAGATTCCCGCCATTGCACCTTTACAACTCTTAGCAGCGGATATTCCTCTAGATATCCTCTATGAAGATGAGGAGTTAATTATTCTCAATAAACCCGCTGGTTTGGTTGTTCACCCCGCACCCGGTCATCCAGAGGGAACTTTAGTTAATGCTATATTGGCCCATTGTCCTAATTTACCCGGTATTGGCGGTATTCAACGTCCTGGAATAGTTCACCGCTTGGATAAAGATACTACCGGAGCGATCGCTATTGCTAAAACAGATTTAGCTTATCAGCATCTACAAGCACAATTACAAGCAAAAACCGCCAGACGAGAATATTTAGGTTTAGTTTACGGTGTTCCCAAAACGGAAACCGGAAGCATAGACTTACCCATTGGTCGCAATCCCCAAGACCGCAAAAAAATGGGGATTGTTTCTATAGAGGATGGAGGACGCGCTGCAATAACTCACTGGCAAGTACAAGAACGTCTTGCTAACTACACATTAATCCACTTTCAACTCGAAACAGGACGTACCCATCAAATTCGCGTCCACAGCGCCAAAATCGGTCATCCTATCGTTGGAGACCCTCTTTATAGTTCTGCTCATTCTATCGGCGTAAATTTGCCAGGACAAGCCCTACACGCTTGGAAACTCCAGTTACAACATCCCGTTTCTGGAAAGTTGCTTCAAGTAACAGCACCCCTTCCCCGCAGTTTTACCACTTTACTAGAAGTATTGCGTCGCCGTAGTGGGGTTTGTTAAGAATTTATGAGTAAATAACGATTTACTCACAATTTGTGAATATAACTTTTTTTTCATTCACATCCCCCCATGGGGGAAAAAAATAGAAAGTTTTCAAAATATTTAGAAATGTAAATTTAACACTCCTTAACAAAACTCAGGAAACCTATAAATGGGATAAAACCCTTATATTCTTTTAATTACAAGGGTTTTCAGGAATATTAAAATAAGTTTAAACTGGTTAATGTTGCGATTTTTTGCAGAAAATGTAAAGTTGTGTAACAAAAATATCTGCATATTCTTAGTTGTATACCTTGTATGTAAAGGATTTGAGGCTTTTCTTAGGCGAACATCTTATTTATTCATAATTTGTAATAAATAAAGGTTCTATGGCATTGTATAAACATAAGCTGTAGGGGTTAAACAACAGAAGAAAGTTAAATAAAGCAGGTGATTCATTGAATTTGCCAGTTTCTCATAAATTTACCCTTGACTCTCATAATTTCTGGTTTGTAAACTGTAAACTAGAAAGGAGAGAAGACAAATTGAGAACCGCTTTGATTTGACTTCGTTGCCAACCAATCCGAATTAGTTTTAATTTAGAGATCTCTCAACTAAGTAATTTAGGAGATTAGAGTCCATGACATTAGATGTATTTTCCAAGGTTGTTTCCCAAGCTGACGCTCGTGGTGAATTCCTCAGCACCGAACAGCTAGATGCTTTGACCGCAGTAGTAGCTGCTGGCAGCAAGCGTTTAGACACTGTTAACCGCATCACCAGCAACGCTAAAGACATCGTTACCGATGCTGCTCGTGCTTTGTTTGAAGAGCAACCCAACTTGATCGCTCCTGGTGGAAACGCTTACACCAACCGTCGCATGGCTGCTTGTTTGCGCGACATGGAAATTATCTTGCGCTATGTAACCTATGCAGCATTAGCAGGTGATGCTAGTGTTCTAGATGACCGTTGCTTAAATGGTTTGCGCGAAACATACCAAGCTTTGGGTACTCCTGGTGCTTCCGTAGCAGTTGGTGTTGGCAAAATGAAAGAAGCAGCGATCGCTAAAATCAACGATCCTAACGGGATCACCAAAGGTGATTGTAGTTCTTTGGTTTCTGAAGTTGCCAGCTACTTTGATCGTGCTGCGGCTGCTGTTGCCTAAAAATTACAAATTAGCTCCCGTCTAAATTGAGCTTTTTTCATAACCTGCATGGCGTAGCCATACAAAACAAGCAAGAAACAATCTAGGAGATTTTCACCAATGAAAACACCAATTACCGAAGCAATCGCATCTGCCGATACCCAAGGACGCTTTTTAAGCAACACCGAATTACAAGCTGTTAACGGTCGTTTCGTCCGCGCTGCTGCCAGCATGGAAGCTGCTCGTGGTTTAACCGCTAATGCTCAAAAATTGATTGATGGTGCTACCAGTGCCGTATACAGCAAATTCCCCTATACCACCTCTACCCCAGGCGCTCAATTCGCATCTGATGCTCGTGGTAAAGCTAAATGCGCTCGTGACGTTGGTCACTACCTACGCATCATCACCTATAGCCTAGTTGCTGGTGGTACAGGTCCTTTGGATGAGTTCTTGATTGCTGGTTTGTCTGAAATCAACGGCGCGTTTGATTTGTCTCCTAGCTGGTACGTAGAAGCTTTAAAATCCATCAAAGCTAATCATGGTTTGAGCGGTCAAGCTGCTAACGAAGCTAATACCTACATTGACTACGCCATCAACGCTCTCAGCTAGATAGCGTCATGCCCGGAGAGGGATACAATTATTAGATGAAGTTACCCCTCAAGGGGTTCGCCAGTTATTGCTCCTGGAGTCACTGCGTTAGTTGGAAAATATCCAACTGTAAATTAAGTGGCGTTAAGACCTCCAAGATCATCCTGGTTCACCTAGCAATTGGATCTAGCTCCGGGCATAGTTTTATGTACAAATAAGGCAAGAGTCAAGAGGGAATAGGTAAGTCCTAATTACCAATGACCAACTTGGATTAAATACCAAGCTTTATTCCGCCAAAATTCGGCACAATAAAGGGGAAAAAACATGGCAATTACAACAGCAGCCTCCAGACTAGGAACAGAGCCTTTCAGCGACGCACCCAGAGTTGAACTGCGCCCCAGCGCCAGCCGGGAAGAAGTAGAAGCTGTAATTCGTGCCGTTTATCGTCAAGTCTTAGGAAATGACTATATACTGGCATCAGATCGCTTAATTAGTGCAGAATCACTGTTACGTGACGGCAATTTAAGCGTGAAAGAGTTTGTCCGCAGCGTCGCTAAATCAGAACTCTACAAATCTAAATTCTTCTACAACAGTTTCCAAACTCGGTTAATTGAACTCAACTATAAACATTTGTTGGGTCGCGCACCATACAATGAGTCAGAAGTGACTTACCACTTAGACTTATATATTAACCAAGGTTACGACGCGGAAATTGACTCCTACATTGATTCCCAAGAGTATCAAAATAGCTTTGGGGAAAATGTTGTTCCCTATTATCGCGGCTTCGATTTTCAAACGGGACAAAATGCAGCCGGTTTTACGCGGATGTTCCGTTTGTACAGAGGTTATGCTAACAGCGATACCGCTCAGGTTGAAGGTTCTAAATCCCGTTTGGCGCGGGAATTAGCTAGTAATAAAACCTCCTCAGTTGTTGGACCATCTGGTAGTAACAATAACTGGGGTTTCCGTGTATCTGTAGATGACGCTCCTAAGCAAAATCTAGGTAATGCCGTCGGAGAATCCAATCGCACTTACCGGATTGAAGTTACAGGTATTCGTAATCCAGGATACCCCAAAGTCCGCCGTAGCAGTACAGTATTTATTGTACCTTACGAGCGCCTTTTAGAGAAAATGCAGCAAATTCATAGAGTTGGCGGCAAAATTGCCAGCATAACATCAACCTAAGCGCTGCTCACGGACAAAACTCACATAGGAGATATAGAAGTAATGTTCGGTCAAACTACACTTGGTGCTAGTAGCGTTTCTTCATCTGCCAGCCGCGTATTTCGTTACGAAGTTGTAGGCTTAAAGCAAAACCAAGAAAGCGACAAGAACAAATTCGACATTCGCCGTAGTGGTAGCGTATTTATTACCGTACCCTACAGCCGCATGAATGAAGAAATGCAGCGGATTAGCCGCTTGGGTGGCAGAATAGTCAAAATTGAAACTTTGACTGTGGCGGAATAAGCATCAAGCCCTGGCAATGATAGAACCCAGTGGAGAAGCATATCCGGCAGAAAATGCACCAAATCTCACACCAGAGATAGCTATTGCTAACCTGCAATCATCAGATCTAAGTCTCCGCTATTATGCTGCTTGGTGGTTGGGTAAGTTCCGCATTAGTCAGCCAGAAGCCATAGACGCACTTATCAGCGCGTTAGAGGATGAAGCTGACAGAACAGAACTGGGAGGTTATCCCTTACGGCGCAATGCCGCAAGATCACTCGGTAAATTAGGCAACTTAAAAGCTGTACCAGGTTTAATTAAGTGCTTAGAATGTGCTGATTTTTATGTCCGCGAAGCCGCAGCCCAATCTTTGGCCATGCTCAAGGATAAAACAGCATTACCAGCACTGATAAAACTACTAGATGGGGGTGTTGACCAAGCAGTACAAGTACCTGGTTTACCCCATCTTACCCAACCCTATACGGCAATATTAGAAGCCTTGGGAGCTATGGGTGCAACTGAGGCTATTTCTCTTGTCCAGCCTTTTCTTCAGCATCCAGTTCCCCGATTACAATGCTCCGCAGCGAGAGTTATGTACCAACTGACACAAGACCCCACCTATGGTGAGTTATTAGTCAAAACTTTGGTGACGGGTGATTTAAAAATGCGTCGCGTTGTTTTGGGAGACCTGGGGGCAATTGGGTATTTAGCAGCAGCAGAGGCTATGGCTCAAGCACAAGTGGAAAATAGCTTTAAACTGATTGCTTTGAAAGGATTATTAGAGTATCAACTGCCAGAACAGTCTGATACTTTTGGTTTATCTGAACCAGCTACCCAAGTTATGAATTTGATGGACTCACTCTTATAGTCAGTAGTCAGTTGTCAATTATTAGTTGTAAAACTACTGACTACTGACCACTGACCACTGACAAAAAATGGATGAACTAATTCGGGCTATTACCATAGCTGACACACCTGATAAATTGGTGACAGCGGTTAAGAATCTGGCAGCAATCAAAGATACATCAGCAATTCCCACTTTAATCGCTGTATTTGGTTATAACAATCCAGAAGCAGCAATAGTGGCAGCGGCAGCATTGACAGAGTTTGGAGAGGTAGCAGTTCCACAATTGCTAGACCTTGATGATTATAACTATGGCGCACGGGCTTATTCAATTCGCACTCTGGCAGCGATCGCTGATCCTCGCGCTTTAGATGTTCTTATTGATACTACATTGACTGACTTTGCCCCTAGCGTCCGCCGTGCGGCCGCTAAGGGACTAGGAAACTTACAATGGCATAAGCTAGACATTGTTGCCAGTCAAATAGCCATAAATCGCGCCCTAGAGACACTCTTGTGCATCTGTGAAGATACAGACTGGTCAATTCGTTATGCTGCTATTGTTGGGTTACAAGCTTTAGCGCAAGTAGCTACAGTTAGATCACCTATTTTTGCTAAATTTGCATTAATGCTGACTAACGATACTGAAAAAGCAGTTCGCGCTCGCGTTCAGTTGGCCTATAGCCAGTAAAGTAATTTACATACCATATAACAAGGTAAAAGTAAAAATGTCAATACCACTACTAGCATATCCCCCTAAATCGCAAAATCAGCGAGTAGAAGGCTACGAAGTCCCCAACGAAGATACACCAACAATGTATCGCTTAAATTATGCCACTTCAGACCAAGATATTGATAGCATCATTTGGGCAGCATATCGGCAAATTTTCAGCGAACACCTGATTTTAGACAGTTATCGCCAAAACTTTTTAGAATCACAACTGCGAAATCGGGCTATTACCCTGCGGGATTTTATCCGGGGTTTAGGCAAATCAGACGTTTACCGCACTCAAGTAGCAGATACAAACTCTAATTATCGCTTAGTTGACATTACTTTAAAACGGTTCTTAGGCCGGGCTGCTTACAATAAAGACGAAGAAATAGCTTGGTCAATTGTCATTGCTACCAAAGGATTACATGGGTTTATAGATGCTTTATTGGATTCTGGGGAGTATTTAGACAACTTTGGTGATGACATTGTACCTTTTCAACGTCGTCGTTTTGGCGATCGCCCCTTTAATTTAGTTAATCCCCGTTACAATGCTTATTGGCGTGATACTCAAAACCTTCGCGGTATAACTGGTCGTTCCTTCTACACAGCCCGGACATCAGGACAACTGACTACAGCGGATATCAGACGGGCAATTCCGGCTAATTTCTTCGCTATGGCAGGGTCAATTATTACCAACGAACGCAATTACCAACGTAGTTTAGCCACAGCCCAATCTTTCGTCAGTAGCTTGGAAATACCCGATACTTCCCGCGAAATCGGTACACCACAACCCACTATTAAACCCGTAGCAGTTTCCTTACCTTACCGGTATATCCCCGCTAACGCCAAAAATTAGTAATTCGCAAGAGGCAAACAGACAACGGATAACTGACAACTAACAATTAACAAACATGACAATACCTTTACTAGAATACAAACCCAGTTCTCAAAACCAGCGCGTTTCTGGTTATGAAGTTCCTAACGAAGATACACCCACAATTTACCGCATCGAAGACTGTTCCTTTGGTGAAGAAGTAGAAGAATTAATTTGGGCAGCTTATCGGCAACTTTTCAGTGAACACGTTATCCTCAAATTTTACCGTCAAGTTAATTTAGAATCCCAAGTAAAAAACAAAGCAATTACCGTCCGCGATTTTATCCGGGGTTTAGCTAAATCTGAAGCTTTCCAAAGTTTGGTAATTCAGACTAATTCTAATTACAGATTAGTAGAAATTGGACTAAAACGGTTATTAGGTCGCGCACCATACAACAAAGAAGAAGAAATTGCTTGGTCAATTGTCATTGCTACTAAAGGCTGGGGTGGCTTTGTTGATACTTTGCTAGATTCTCAAGAATATCAAAGTAACTTTGGTGAAAATATTGTTCCCTATCAAAGACGGCGTTATAAAGATAGACCCTTTAATTTAGTAACACCACGATACAGCGATTATTGGCGCGACCAAATCGAAGATGCTCGTTATAAATGGGGTGACATCAAAAACTTTTTGGATATGGCAAATTCCATTAAGATTAAAACAGTGACTTACACACCAGTTAGCACTGCCAATATCCAAATCCCTAACACCACAAGAGAAACAAAATCCACTGGTATTCCTGTTTCTGTTAGTCCTAGTGCTAGTTTTCCCGTGCGCTAAATAGTTTTTTATTTAGCTGGGTGATCTGGGTCAAAAAAGTTCAAAAGTTTGCATTTTTTAAGGATTTTAATTTTAGTTACTTTGCTAAGTATAACAACATTTTGAGATGCCAACTTTACCAAAAGGCAGGTTTTTTAAAATGGCAATTCCTTTACTTGAATACAAACCTACAACTCAAAACCAAAGAGTTAGTAGTTTCGGCGCAGCAGATACAAATGAAGACAGTCCTTATATCTACCGCATTGAAGATGCTAACTCTCCCGGCGAAATTCAACAACTAATTTGGGCCGCTTATCGCCAAATTTTCAACGAACAGGAGATTCTCAAATTTAACCGCCAAATTAACCTAGAAACCCAACTCAAAAATAGGTCAATTACGGTTAAAGACTTCATTCGCGGTTTGGTGAAATCAGAGCGATTTTATCAGCTAGTTGTCACACCAAATAACAACTATCGGTTGGTAGAAATGTTCCTGAAAAGGATCTTAGGTCGTTCTCCTTACAATGAGCAAGAAAAAATTGCCTGGTCAATTCAAATTGCTACTCTAGGTTGGGGAAAATTCGTGGATGTTTTAATTGATAGTAGCGAGTATGAACAAGCTTTTGGTGATTCTGCCGTACCCTATCAACGCAAACGCATGACCACAGACCGACCAATCAGCTTTATGCCCCGCTATGGTGCTGATTATCGAGACCGGGCCGGAATTGTCCAAAGAGGTCGGTATAATCAATGGCGTGGGTTTGTCTACCCAAACTCTGGGCCAAATGTTGATTGGGGGGCGCTATCTGCTGTATTACTAGTCATAACCGCAGGTATCGTCTTCTTATTTATTCTCAATTGGTTAGGAATGAGTTCTATTTACTAACCGTTTCAGGGGAAAATAAGATTAAGAAGAAATAGGGAATAATACGGGGAATTTACACCCTATTCCCTATTCCTTAATTCATTATCTTTGTTTAACTTAATCATAAAAGGAAAAAAACAATATGGCATTGCCATTACTTGAATACAAACCAAGCAGCCAAAATCACCGGGTAAGCAGTTTTGGACCTGCTGACCAAAATGAAGATACACCTTATATCTATCGTTTAGAAGATGTTAGTTCTTACACTGACATGACAAACATTATTTGGGCTGCTTATCGTCAAGTTTTCAGTGAACATGAAATCCTCAAATTTAACCGTCAAGTTACTTTAGAATCTCAACTTAAAAACGGTTCTTTGTCAGTGCGTGACTTTATTCGGGGTTTAGCAAAATCTGAAGCTTTCTATCGTTTAGTCGTTTCTGTTAACAATAACTACCGTTTAGTAGATATCACCCTCAAACGTTTATTGGGTCGTTGTGCTTACAATAAAAAAGAAGAAATTGCTTGGTCAATTGTCATTTGTAACAAAGGTTTTGGCGGTTTTGTTGATGTTTTATTAGACAGCGCCGAATACACCGAAAATTTTGGCGAAAATACTGTACCTTACCAACGGAAGCGTTTTGTAGACCGTCCCTTTAATTTGGTAACACCCCGTTACGGTGCTGACTTCCAAGAAACAGCAGGTACTGTCAAAACCGACTGGCGCTTTACCTTGGAGAACTTCTACACCGCCAAAGCGAAAGAAAAGCGCATGTCCGAAGGAGATCCTCGCAAATTCGCAGCTATGGCAGCTTCTGTATCTGGTAAAGGTAACTACGCACAAAAGTTATCTTCCTTTGATATTGACTACCTCAATGCTGTTCCTTATCGTGGTAGACGCTAATTAATTGTGGGGTGGGCTTCTAGCCCTCATTAATTGTGGGGTGGGCTTCTAGCCCGCTCTAGCCAATAATACTATTTGTATTTGATATTAAATAGGTGAACGGAAAAACCCGACATAAGTAACTAAAAGTAAAGTTGCCCAAAACCTCTTTCCTGTTCCCAGTTAAGAGTTCCCTCTTCCCTGTTCCCTGTTCCCTTGTCATAACGACAATTTTTCACGCCAACCTACTTATTAAGAATATTTACAAGTTATCAATCTCCCGAATTTCACCTTTGAAAAATTATCATTTCATTACCAACAACCGGACTACGGGCGATTATTTTCTCTTGAGAATCAACAATTTTTAAATGTGTGAAATTAAGCTCTTGGGAACGTTGTAATATATCCGCAGCTAGTTTATCCTGTTGATATTTTTCTAAGCTGTACCAAATATCACTAATTTTTAGAGTTAAATCCCCAGTACGGAAATTAGCAACTATAGGTTTTATAAGTTGAGAAACAATATTTTTATCTTTATTTTTATCTTTGGTATTCTTTACAAAAACGCTAATTTCTGAAAACTGATTTTCAATTGCTACTAGTAAACTTGCTTCTGGTGTTAATTCTAAAACTGGAGTTGGTTTAGGTTCGGGTTCTAAAACTGGAGTTGGTTTAGGTTCGGGTTCTAAAACTGGAGTTGGTTTAGGTTCGGGTTCTAAAACTGGAGTTGCTTTAAGTTCGGGTTCTATAACTGGTTTTGGTGGGATAACTTCCTCAACTGGAGGAACAACCGCAACTTGAGTAGATTTAGGAATAAACAAAAATATAGTAATTCCTATCGTCACCAGAAAAATTACCGCAAAAATCCCAGTCAAAAGCGAATCTGACACATTATTAGATATACTTGATGGTAAGAATAAGCGAAATGTCCTTAAAAATCCATCCCAGCGCGATAAAAAATTAATTTTCTTACCACTAGTATCCTTAGGTGTTTCTGTCTCCAATTTGACTACAGTAGTTTCTAAAACACCAATTGTTCCGCGCAAAACTTGGATAATTGCTGTCTTCCAAATTGGTGGATTTTTTTGGTATAGGATGGTTACGGGTTCATTTCTTGATTTTGGTGCGTTTTCTCCTGACATGGAACTTTTACCCAAATTAGCGAATCAAAAACATACACAACAGGGAATAAATAATTATGAATATTAAACGCCGTCAATTTTTGTTTTTAAGTGGAATTAGTACCATAGGGTCTGGATTTTTAGGTTGGAAATTATCAAATATAAATTCTCCCATAGAATCAGCAACAGCCGCTAACCCCATTAAAAAAAATTTAAAAAAAGATCTATTATTGCGTTTTGTCTCCGTTGCTGATACGGGAACTGGTGCAAAAGGTCAGTACGCTGTTGCAAATTCTATGAATTATTATCATCAGCAAAATCCTTATAACTTAGTTATTTTAGCTGGTGATAATATTTATAATCATGGCGAAATAGAGAAAATTAATCAGGTTTTTGAACGTCCTTATCAACCTTTACTGCAAAATGGTGTCAAGTTTCATGCTTGTTTAGGTAATCATGATATTCGCACTGATAATGGTGTTCCTCAAGTTAAATATCCCGGTTTTAATATGCAGGGACGTTATTACACATTTACTCAAAATCAAGTCCAGTTTTTTGCTTTAGATACTAATAGTAATGCAGATTGGCAAAATCAATTAATTTGGTTAGAGAAAGAATTAAGTCTTAGTCAAGCACCTTGGAAAATCGTATTTGGTCATCATCCCATTTATTCATCTGGTCATTATGGTAGTAATATAAATTTTATTAACACTTTTACCCCTTTATTTAAAAAGTACAATGTTCAACTTTATATTAATGGCCATGAACATAACTATGAACGGACTCGCGCTATTAATGGAACTACCTATTTAATCTGTGGCGCTGGTGCCGGTAATCGTCCTGTAAGTCCTTCTCAATTAACAGAATATTGCACAAGTAATTTGAGTTTTGCTGCTTATAATGTCTACCCAGATAGAATAGAAATCAGTGGTATTGATACTAATAATCGCGTTTTTGATCAAGGTTTAATTAAACTAAACTAAACCTTAAATAGTAGGGTGTGTTAGCTGTCTTCGTAACGCACCAGTCAGGTAAAAGGCAAGAAAGAAATCTCTATTACCTATTACCTGTTACCTGTTACCTACTATTTAGTAATGGTTGAGGTTGATACCAGCTTCTTTAGCCATTGCTTCCAAACCTTTAGTTTCTAAGGTTTTAATAGCTTTAGTAGAGAGTTTCAATTTTACCCAACGATTACCACCTGCCCACCAAATCCGCTTACTTTGGAGATTAACGTGCTGTAAGCGGTTTGTATGACGGTTGGAGTGAGAGACGGAACAAGCATTATTGGCTTTTTTACCAGTTAGTTCACAACGACGGGACATAATAAATATCTCCTAGAGTTCTATTTTAAGACAACCTTTCTATTATATCCTTTGAAAGCCTGATTGACAGCTTATATTAAGATTCCCGACTGCTTACTTGACATACTCACCTGCCTGAAGGCGAGGTGATTCTTGACACTTCACCGACTGATGCTACCGAGGTAGTCTTACTCTGTCTCTGCGCCCGTTTAGAGTCGTGGCAATGCCCTATCCCGACTTTATTTATATTTTTTGCGGCGTTTTCATCTCGGTCGTGTTCAGTTCCGCAATTTAAACACTTAACCGACCGAATTTTTAAATCAAGTTTGCCCCATTTGTATCCACATTTAGAACAAATTTGACTTGTTGCTTCCCATCTACTAATAACACGGAAATCTCTATTAAACTTTTCTGCTTTACCTTCGCATAAAGTTCTAAATTGCCTCCACCCT
>LJOT01000328.1 GCA_001672075.1 Anabaena sp. CRKS33 | reverse complement strand
AGCACAGTTAAAGGATCAAGTGGAAGTTCAGCATAACGGAAACTTTTCCAATTTTCGAGAATGAGTTTTTTCAGCATGATCAAAACTACATATATTTTATTTACTTAATACTTGTATTATAAATCAAATTTTCGTTATTTTGCATCAGTCTTGCTGATTAATATAGTCATTTTTGATGTTAGCGTAATAAAAAGGCGCAATCAGAAGAAACTTGACAAGCTTATGATATTTTTTATCCAACTATCAACACCCTCTTTTCCCTCAATAATTGTCTTTGACAGAGGGTGGATAATTGCCGACTTGATTTTATTTTGGATTTGACTTGCGAAAGTTCCTGAAAAAATTGGCTTAAAACCAATTTTTCTTCAGTAATTTGTTACTAACAATGACCACAAAAATCAACAAACCAAATTGAAATTGCCAAGGCGCTAATACTAAACTCACAATAAAAATGATCGCTGTGAAAACACCTACAATATTGGTGATTTCACCATCATTTATTTTGAAGAGATAGCTGGTCATTACACCTGTAACTAATGTCATTAAGAAAAATAAAGGCATTTCCACTCACCTCAAAACTACGAACTACTGTTTAATACCAGTATATTTGAACCATTTTCGGCGACGTTATTTATGTTATACTTAACCAAGGGAAAATGGCAATACATTCAATATTAAGCCATAATGTAGCTATTTGCAAATGGGATCATGATTTGGAAGATGAAACTAATGACGTGACTGACAACGGGATTCTGAGTTAAGTGATATAATAATATCTATTGATGCTAATATTAATTTCTGAAAATCCTTTAATTGAAATCACAAATGTTGAATATTTCTGAACTGCTTGCAAGTGAATTAAAACTTAAACCCCACCAGGTACAAAATGCACTGGAACTTTTAACCGAAGGGGCAACAATTACCTTTATTGCGCGTTATCGTAAAGAACGAACAGATGAAATGGATGAAATGCAATTGCGGGATTTACAAGATAGATATAATTACTTAACGGAATTAGAAGAAAGGAAAAAAGTAATTGTCAATGCGATCGCTCAACAAGATAAACTTACTCCAGAACTAAACACAAAAATAGCATCTTGTTTACAAAAAACTGAACTTGAAGATTTATATTTACCCTATCGTCCTAAACGTCGTACCCGTGCTACCATTGCCAGAGAAAAAGGTTTAGAACCCCTGGCAATATTCATTAAATCTGTGAATGTAAAAAATGGGATTTCCGTATCATTAGAAGCAGAAGCAGCAAAATATATTTCCGAAACTTTGGGAGTAAAAAATGTAGATGAAGCCTTAAAAGGTGCATCGGATATTTTAGCGGAAGAAGTAGCAGATAAAGCCGAATTACGGGCATATATTCGGGATTTTTTCCTAGAAAATGGGGTGTTTACTTCTCGCATTAAAGATGAACATCCCGAAGGGACGACCAAATTTGAAATGTACCGAAATTATCAAATTAAAGTTAAAAATATCGCCCCTCATAATATGTTGGCTTTATGTCGAGGAGAAGAGGAAAAAATTCTCAGTTTTGAAATTGCTTTTGATGAAGATTTTGTTCTGGGGTATTTAGAATCACAAGAAATAAAGACCAAAGTTAGCAACATTCGGGACTTTTATCAAGGAATGTTAAAAGATGGTTTTAATCGCTTAATGAAAACCTCATTAATTAGCGAAGTCATTAAAGATAAAAAAACCTATGCTGACATAGAATCAATCAAAACCTTTGAAACCAATTTGCGGGAATTACTATTATCAGCACCAGCGGGAATGAAACCGACAATGGCCATAGATCCTGGCTTTAGAACTGGTTGTAAAGTAGCTATATTAGATGAAACTGGCAAATTCTTAGAATATCAGGCCGTGTTTCCCCACCAAGCAGCAGAACAACGCCAAAAAGCGGCACAAACTATCAAAAAATTACTGGAAAAATACCAAATTCAATTAATAGCTATTGGTAACGGTACAGCCTCACGGGAAACAGAAGAATTTATCGCCGAAATATTACCAAATATAGCCCATAAACCAGTTAAAGTTATGGTAAATGAATCTGGTGCATCTATATATTCTGCTAGTGAGGTAGCAAGGGAAGAATTTCCTGATTTAGATATTACCGTGCGGGGTGCAATTAGTATTGGCCGCAGATTACAAGATCCTTTAGCAGAACTAGTTAAAATAGATCCTAAATCAATTGGTGTGGGACAATATCAACATGACGTTGATCAAAAATTACTGAAAAAGAAATTAGATGAAACCGTAGAAAGTTGCGTTAATTATGTGGGTGTAGATTTGAATACCGCTTCTAAAGAACTGCTAACATTTGTATCAGGAATTACCCCAACCATAGCCAATAATATTATCACCTATCGCAACGAAAATGGAGCATTTACAAATCGTCGTCAACTTTTAAAAGTAGCAAAATTAGGACCAAAAGCTTTTGAACAAGCCGCAGGTTTTTTAAAAATTCGTGATAGTGAAAACCCCTTAGATAATACCGCAGTTCATCCAGAAAGTTACCCTTTAGTAAAATCTATAGCTGCTGATTTAGGAATATCTTTAAATCAAGTGACACAAATAGCTGAAAACCTGAAAAAAGCCGACATCAAAAAATACATTACCGACACCATTGGAGAACCAACCCTGCGGGATATTCTCAGGGAATTAGAAAAACCAGGAAGAGATCCTCGTGCTGAATTTAAATATGCTACCTTTAAAGCAGGAATCAAAGAAATTAAAGATCTAACCGTAGGAATGGAACTAGAAGGAATTATTACTAACGTTGCTAACTTCGGTGCTTTTGTTGATATTGGTGTACATCAAGATGGTTTAGTGCATATTTCCCAACTTGCTGATAAATTTGTAGATGATCCCAAAAAAATCGTCAAAGTTGGACAAGTCGTAAAAGTACAAGTTTTAGAAATCAACGAAAAACTAAAACGCATAAGTTTATCAATGAAGGGAATCAAACAATAAGTTAATTCTCCCTGGGACTATGACTGAAAAAATCTTAAATTAGTATGGCCATTTATCAAATTCAACTCATCAACCCTAACCTAAAATTGAATCGCACCATTCAAGTACCAGATGATCAATATATAATTGACATAGCGGAAGAAGTTGGTATTCGTTTACCATCAGGTTGTAAACAAGGAGAATGTTCCGCTTGTATTGCTAAACTTATTAGTGGAGAAATTGATCAAAGTGAGCAAAAATTTCTGGGTCTCCAGGAAATTCAAGCTGGTTATGTTGTTACCTGTGTCAGTTATCCCTTATCTGATTGTGTATTAGAAACTCATCAAGAACAGGTTTTATATAAATCTTCTCTTTACTATAGTAATCAAAACTAACGGGATTTAGATGCCTGACTTCTTTAAGAAATCGGGGATCTTTTCTTTTCGTCTAACCTAAGATAGATCAAGATTCTACCTAAGTAAAGATGTCAAATATTAATCTATATTTAAAAATAGTAAATAGCACTGATATCGCTGTTAATGAGGTAAAAAATGTTGGGATATTTTTTCATCGCACTCGCTACAGCTTTAAGTTTGTTGATTGTTGATTTAGTGGTTCCTGGAGTAGATATTGCTAACTTTCCCTCAGCTTTAATTGCTGCTGTTGTCATTGGTTTAATTAATAGTGGAATTAAACCAATGATTAACATCTTCTCTTTACCTTTGACATATCTTACATTAGGTGGTTTTTCTTTAATTGTCAACGGAATTTGCTTTTGGTTAGCATCAGTTTTAGTTCCAGGTTTTCAAGTTCAAGGATTTATTGCTTTTATTATCGGTCCTGTAATTCTGTCTTTAGCTAATACATTTCTCAGCAAATACTTC
>LJOT01000614.1 GCA_001672075.1 Anabaena sp. CRKS33 | reverse complement strand
AAATTGACTGGTGACATATTCTCTCAGATCGTTTTGCACTGTAAATCCATCAGAGTTGCATTCAATCAGCGATCGCAATTTTAGGCTTTCTAGCGTTCCTAACAGTTTTTGGGAAGTGACAGGAGGAATGATCTTGTTTAGTAATTCTGCCATGAATAGGGGTTGGCGGTGAATCACTAAGGAATAGATCACGGTTTTTTCTAAATCTGATAGGCGTTAAAATTGTTGATCTAATAATCTAATAAATCGTAAATATCGCCAAAGACGGTGATACCCTGGGCTAAAAAAAGATCAATTTTGCCAGAAAATAGAAAATGAATAGTGGTTCTCGACTGATGATAATTAAACAACTTTTGTGGGTAGACTCCCCAATTGTGCGAATCAATTGTCCATAACCTTCAAACCCTGGCCGATAATATCCCCCTCCTCCCCATTGCAGAATAGATTCTAGATTATCCAGAACCAGCAAGCAACGAGTTTGATGGAGATACTGCATTAACTTTGATATTAATTGATCTGGAAATTTTGGTAAATCAACAGCTTGCTGGTGTGAGACAATGTGAATTAGATCAGTTAAGGTTTCTTCTACCGTTAGCGCATAATGAAGCAATCGCCAGATGACATACTTAAATTCTGATACTGATTGTGTTTCTTGAGCCAACCTACTACTGTAAAATCGTCACCTTAGGGCAAAATTAAATCAAGAATTAGTAAATCAGGATCAACCTTTTGGCTGATATGAATAGCTTCTCTACCAGTTCTAGCAATAAAGGTTTCAATATCATGCCTCTAAAACAAAGTTGCTAACACATTAGCCAAATCATTATCAGCATTGGGTTGATGACTTTTACTAGGTTAGTGAACACTAGAAATCACAATGGGGATATTCTGTGTATCTTCTCCTTATTTCAAAATTGCCATTGTTTCCCAAGCATTCATTTTTGGCATCAGCAAATCTAGGACAATTACATCTGGATGTTCAGCAACTGTTAGAGCGATCGCCTCTTCTTCTAACATACCTCTAAGATACAAGGTTAGG
>LJOT01000613.1 GCA_001672075.1 Anabaena sp. CRKS33 | reverse complement strand
TTTGTGTAACGCTTTGGTACAATATGGAATCCTACAACCCTTGTTCCATCAACATTTTAGATATTTATGTGTGGTACTTTAAAAATAAAAGTGCTGTAGTTATTTCTAGTCATCTTGAGATGACTTTTGCTATGAGACTGGGAATTAATTCCCAGTCGGGTAACAGGTTTTACGTTAAGTTGACACTTATGAATCTCTTGCCTTACCCCTACTATAAGGATAAAATCTGTAATTACACTTTGTCCAGAAGTTGTAAATGTAACGATTATTCGAGAAAAATCACAAACTGATAAAGGACTATTTTCCCTAGCTGCTAGTAAAAGCCCCTCATATACCATAAGTTAACCCATTTGTCAATAATACATTTGTTCTATCAGTTAAAGTAGATTATTTGCTGAATAATTTTTCGCCAATTTACCCTTTCAAACCACTGCTAATTTGTAAAGTTTTGTATTTTTGTTCAAAATTGGATCTCTGAAACGACTATAAATAAAGACTTTTACAGATCATCTTTTTAACAGAGTGTAAAATTGACAATAGTAACCCCATTATGAAATTCTCAAAATTCTAGCAAATCGCCGAAAGTATTGCAAGCTCGTTGCTAAATAAAAATTATTCTCAATTAATTATTAAGAAAATATAAAGTTTAATTTTCCTAAGTTATGAATATTAAAAGTATTATTGGATTTATATA
Organism: Anabaena sp. CRKS33; assembly: GCA_001672075.1. Taxonomy (GTDB): domain Bacteria; phylum Cyanobacteriota; class Cyanobacteriia; order Cyanobacteriales; family Nostocaceae; genus Dolichospermum. The sequence goes on along the minus strand of LJOT01000613.1, from coordinate 345 downwards.
AGTTTTAATTATGCTGTTAAATAACGCATAGTTTTCAAAGTAGATAAATTAATGAAACTATGTAATGAACTAGAAACCAAACTCGCACAAACTCAAACTGAAAGCGAAAAAATCATCAATGCTGCTGTCAAACAATTATTAACAGTGTAGTTTATCTGAATCACGATGTTCAGGATTAAAGGATTAACAAGATGAAAATAGGAGTAGGTTGGGTTGAGAAAACCCAACATTAGATAAATCATCCAAAATCCAAAATCCAAAATCTAAAATTAAGAGACAAAAACCCAAATTTATCAAGATGTAAATTTTTACCTCCAGCGTAATTTTTCTCAATCATAAATTCTG
>LJOT01000061.1 GCA_001672075.1 Anabaena sp. CRKS33 | reverse complement strand
CCGGCTATTTTTTGCTTTTTGATCAGCTTAATTGCCTCAAAATATGTTTCATCCAGTCCTTCCACCTCAACCACCGCCAAATCTTGTATCGTCAAAACCTGTTTCCTATCTCGCTTCTCCTGCTGTTATTCAGGTAAAAAATGATCAACAAAAACTGATCATTAATGGTAAAAATCAGCAAGATCAATATCAATCAACCACCAAGCCAATCAATGATTCTCCGTTATCCCAACTAGAAAAATCAGGTCGGGAATTTTCCATAATTCAAGGTCAAAAACGCAAAATTATTTATAATATAGCCGGACAGCAGGTTTTAACAGAAACATCAACACCTCCGGTAGAAAAAAAATACATAAATTTACAGGAATCAGCGGGAAAGGTTGATCTATTGGTTGGTAAAAAAACACCATCGTTACCAGTACAAAATCTGATTGAATTTAAGCTGCGTCATCCTCAAGATCAGTCAAAACCTGGTAATTTAGAAGTTCCACCGTTACCGCAAATTTCAGAAGCAGAGAAAATATCACCCCAAAAAACAAGAATTGTGGAGGTAATTGCCGATCGACAGGAGTATGATCAAGAAAGGCGAATTGTTACCGCTGAGGGTAATGTAGTAGTCAGGTTTGATGGTGCGGTAATTGATGCTGATACCTTACGTATCAATTTAGATAATTTGATAGCGGTGGGGGAGGGTAATGTGGCTTTAACCAGGGGTAATCAGATATTCCAAGGACAACGTTTTACTTATAATTTTATTCAAGATACTGGTGATTTAGAAAACGGTAAAGGTGAACTTTATATCCCTACCACCGCAACGGATTTTGCTTTTTCCCCAAGTCTCCCTACAGATATTACCGCAGGTGGTGTACCTAGTCGTCCTTTGAGTTATCGGCTTCGTGCTAATCAACCTCTAACTGGTGTTAATAGTCCCGGAGGGATAGAATTTGGCGCTAGTGGTCAATCAGACGCGCGAAATGTTTCTGTACCTGAATCTGGTGGTGTCCTCAAGCGGTTACGATTTGAAGCCCAATATATTGAATTTTATCCCCGTGGTTTTCAAGCTCAAGATGTGAGAATTACTAATGACCCTTTTTCACCCCCGGAATTGGAAATCAGGGCGGCTAAGGTGACTGTGACGCGAGAAGCACCTTTAATAGATAGGGTTACTACCCAGGGTCAACGGTTAGTTTTTGATCAAAAGGTTGTTGTTCCTATTCCTGTGAATAGTCGTAAAATAGATCGGCGGCCACGACAGGTAAATCCCACTATCGTTTCTGTGGGGTTTGATAATGGTAAACGCGGTGGTTTGTTTATAGAACGGGCTTTTGAACCAATTAATAATGATCAGACTCGCTGGACTGTTACACCCCAGTTTTATGTACAAAGGGCTGTAGAAAATAGTGATAATGTGGCTAATTTATTTGGTGTAAATACTAAACTGAATGCTGTTTTGAGTCCTAAGACTGTTGTGGAGGGTACAGGAGAGTTAACTAGTTTTGATTTCGATCAGGTGGAAGATACTTTACGCGGGAGTTTACGATTACGCCAAAGTTTGGGTAATGTCAAGCCTTATACATTAAGTTTAGAATCTAGTTACCGCGATCGCCTTTACAATGGTAGTCTTGGGTATCAAACTGTACAGAGTAGTATTGGAGGAATTATCACTTCTCCTAGTATTCCTTTAGGAAAAAGCGGTATAAATCTTAGTTATCAGGGTGGCGCACAGTATATAAATTCTAACACAGACCGTCAGAATTTACTGTCACCACTACGTAAAAATGATCGCATTTCTCTAGGACGTTTGCAAGGTAGTGTCAGCTTGAGTAATGGTATCAAATTGTGGGAGGGGAAACCATTACCAGCTACAGCCAAAGAGGGATTAAAATATACATCTAATCCTGTAGTACCGTATTTACAAGCGATCGCTGGTATCACAGGAACTACTAGTTATTATAGTAGCAGTGATAACCAAAGCACTATCACTGGTACTATTGGTTTAATCGGCCAAATCGGCCATTTTTCCCGTCCTTTCTTAGATTATACTGGCTTTAATGTCAGTTACTCCCAAGGCACTAATAGCGGTTTATCACCCTTTCTTTTTGACCGTTCCGTTGATAACAAAGTTCTTAGCGCTGGTATTTCTCAGCAAGTTTATGGACCTGTTCGCTTAGGTTTACAAACATCCATTAACCTAGATACATCAAAAGAAATCAGCACCGATTATACATTAGAATATAGCCGTCGTACTTATGGTATCACCCTTCGTTATAATCCAGTGCTGCAATTAGGTGGTTTTAGTATCCGTATCAGTGATTTTAATTGGACAGGTGGTACAGATCCATTTGCTAATGGACAAGTTAAACCAGTGGTTGGCGGTGTAGTCCGTGAGGAAAATTAGGCTTCAGCCGAATTATAATCTGGAATTAAACCTCCCTGTTCGGTAATTTTTTTCGCTGCATCTAAAAGATACTCATAATAGGTGTGAGCAATAATAGATAACTGCTTGCCAGCGGGATAAACCATATACCAATCCCGTCTAATTGGAAAATTTTGCACATCTAAAATGCTAAATTCTGCCGCGTCGGTTAATAACGTATGCCGGGATAATACAGAAATACCTAAGCCACCAGCGATAGCTTGTTTAATCGCTTCATTACTTCCCAATTCCAACTTAACTTTGACCTTGACTCCATGTTTCTCAAGCAGGCTTTGGACAGCACTGCGAGTCCCTGAACCCGGTTCACGCATAATAAACCTTTCTTCACCCAAACGTTCGATAGGAATATTTTTTTCCTTCGCTAAAGGATGATTAGCGGGTGCAAAAACTACCAAGGGGTTTTCTAAAAATGGTTGGAAATTGACATCAAAATGATCAGGAATTTGACTCATAATATACAAGTCATCCAAATTATTCATCATTCGATCTAAAATCAGTTCATGATTTGTCACCTGGAGAGAAATATCAATCCCAGGGTAAAGCTGACAAAAAGGACCCAACAATCTAGGAATAATATACTTAGCAGTAGTAATTACCGCTAGTCTTAACTGTCCTTGTTTTAATCCTTTTAAATCAGCAACAGTCATTTGAAACTTATCCATAGTTTCAAAAATTTGCCTACAAGTAGCAAATAATTCCCGTCCTGCCTCCGTCAAGTATAAACGTTTTCCCACCTGCTCAAATAATGGCAGACCTACCGATTTCGTTAGCTGTTTGATTTGCATGGAGATAGTAGGTTGAGTCAAAAACAACTCCTCAGCAGCACGCGTAAAACTACCATGCCGTGCCGCAGCCTCGAACACCTTCAACTGGTGCAATGTCGCTTGGTTCAAGGTTATTCCCCTCTGATAACAATTGATATATATTATATATATACTACAGTATTACGTAGCACGATTTTTATAAGTGTTATTTATACAAATATTGTATAAAATCAATATGTTTAGCTAGTGCAGACAGGGAATTAATTCCCTATCTGATAGTTAAAATACCTTAAAAGCGGACGATTATGATGCTAATACTTAAATATTTTAACTTAGCTTGATCATGAATTTATCGGCCAATTTCTACATTTTCAAGGATACCAAGTGCGTCAGGTACAAGAACAGCTGCGGAATAATAGGTACTAACGAGGTAAGAAATAATCGCTTTTTCGCTGATCCCCATAAATCGCACAGATAAACCAGGTTGGTATTCATCAAGGATACCAGTTTGATGTAGGCCAATGACCCCCTGATCTTCTTCCCCAGTTCGTAAGACAAGAATGGAACTAGTTTGGTACTTAGTAATAGGAATTTTATTACAGGGAAGAATAGGTACACCGCGCCACGCGATTACTTTAGTACCATCCATTTCCATATTTTGCGGATAGATACGGAGGCGGTTACATTGCTTACTAAAAGCGGCAATAGTGCGAGGATGCGCTAAGAAAAACTTTGACTTTCTACGGCGAGTTAGCAGTTCATCTAAATCATCAGGGGTGGGCGGTCCACTGCGGGGATAAAGACGTTGTTTAAAGTCGGCATTGTGTAGTAAACCAAATTCACGGTTATTAATCAATTCATATTCTTGTCGTTCCCGTAATGCTTCGATAGTCAGCCGCAATTGTTGTTCCGTCTGATTCATCGGTTCATTATAAAGGTCAGCAACGCGGGTATTGATTCTTAATATGGTTTGGGCAATACTTAACTCATATTCACGGGGTGATAGTTCATAATCAACGAAAGTACCTGGTAATTCAGTCTCTCCAGTATGCGCTGAAGATAAAGCAATGGTGGCTTCACCGTATTTATTCTGTGGTAATTGGATGCGGGTGACAATTTGATTAATATGAGCCTGTAAAGCCTCAGACTGGTTAAGGACTTCCCTAAATGCTTGTTGTGATAGTGTTAATAAAGTACATTGTGTGACAGCTTTAACTGTAAACTTCCACATACTTTGAGACTCTACTAAAATCTGATCACCAAAATGATCACCATCAGCTAATGCGTTTAAGAAAGGTTGCTCCTCATATTTAGCAATCCCGATTTTATTGACTTTACCATGGGCGATGAGAAAAAGCTGCTGGGCAGGCTGACCCGATTGTACTATGATCTCATCAGGTGCGAACTCTTGTTGTACAAAACGACTAGCTAAAGCCGTTAACACTTCAAGATTATCAAACCCTCGCAGTAAAGGTAATTGACTAAGTTCTTGGGGAATTACTTGTACCGTTGCTCCTGTATTAGTGCAAGTAATTCTTCCATCACCTAAAGTATAACTTAAGCGACGGTTGACTCGATAAGTGCCACCTTTGATTTCTACCCATGGTAACATCTTTAACAACCACCGTGAAGTAATTTCCTGCATTTGCGGTGCAGATTTGGTTGTTGTTGCTAAGTTGCGGGCGGCTGCTGTACTTAAACTTTGTTGAGGCTGTCTACCCTCAACATCCAAACCCGAATCATTAGAATATGTCATCTTATCCTCTAATCACTGACAAATATACTTAATAAAGAGGTGAAGGTAATCAGACTTTGATCAAAAATTACTGGATTTAACGCTGAAAATAGGGCGTAATTACCAATTAATTACCTTCACCTCTGAAAACTAATTAGCGACCGATTTCCACATCTTCAAGAATGCCAAGTGCGTCTGGTACTAAAACTGCTGCGGAGTAGTAAGCTGTAATCAGGTAAGACATAATTGCCTTTTCACTGATACCCATAAAGCGCACAGATAAACTAGGTTGATATTCATCTGGGATACCAGTTTGGTGTAAACCGATAACGCCTTGTTTTTCCAAACCAGTGCGTAGTAAGAGAATAGAACTTGTACGGTTGTTGCTGACAGGTATTTTATTACAGGGAAAAATAGGTACACCACGCCAAGCCGGAACTTGTTGTCCACCCATGTCAGTGCTTTGTGGATAGATGCCCATACGGTTACATTCACGAGCAAATGCTGCGATAGTCCGAGGATGAGCTAGGAAGAAACCTGGGTCTTTCCAGACTGTAGCCAGTAATTCATCCATGTCGTCAGGAGTAGGTGCGCCCGTGCTACTGTAAATGCGTTGTTTGAGGTCGGCGTTATGGAGCAACCCAAATTCGGGGTTGTTGATCATTTCGTGTTCTTGACGTTCCCGTAATGCTTCCACGGTCAGACGCAATTGTTGTTCGGTCTGATTCATTGGTTCATTATACAAGTCAGCAACGCGAGTATTGATGCGTAAAACGGTTTGGGCGATGCTTAAATCATATTGACGGGGTGAGAGGTCATAATCAACGAAAGTACCCGGTAAATCAGCCTCACCGCGATGTCCTGCTGATACATTAATCGCTGCTTCACCTTGTTCCGTTTGTGGTTGACTCAGGAGGGCGCGGAACTTGTCAACTTGACTTTGCAAAGCTTCGGATTGGTTAACGAGTTGTTCAAATGCACTTTGAGGTAATGCTAAAATGATACATCTGGTGACAGCTTTGAGGGTATACGGCCAGGTATCTTGAGATTCTACTAGAGATTCATCACCAAAATGATCACCATCAGCTGATACATCTAAAACCACTGGCTCGTCATATTTACCAAGACCAATTTTGTTAACTTTACCACGAGCGATCAGTAATACTTGATTGGCTTCTTGACCAATTTCCACAATTACGTCCCCCGCAGCAAATTCCTGTTGCACAAATTGGTTCGCTAAGGTGGTTAAAACTTCTATGTCTTCAAACCCTCTTAATAAGGGTAATTCCGTTAGTTCTTGGGGAATTACTTGTACGGTTGATCCAGTGTTAGTAAAAGATACTTTTCCATCACCCACAGTGTAACTTAAACGACGGTTAACCCGATAGACACCGCCTTTTGTTTGTACCCATGGTAATAGTTTTAATAACCACCGTGAGGTAATTTCCTGCATTTGCGGCGCGGATTTGGTGGTTGTCGCCAAATTACGGGCAGCTGCTGTACTTAAACTTAGTTGAGGTTGTTGATTTTCTGAATCATTAGAGTAGGTCATAACTTAATTCTCCACTTTTTTAGTTAGTTAAAAAACACAATTTACGGCAAATTTACGGATTTTTAATCACGGAATTAGTTGCACCAACCAAGGATCTGATATGTGCAGCCGAAGTGCCAAAGCCTGTGGGACCGTTGAGTAGTCGCACTATGGGGGAAGCACTATTACGCAATTCAAATTCTTTGTATCGGTCTACCTTTGTATGCCACTTAAGTACACCACACATCCACTGTTCTAATTTCTCAATGTATTTGAGTAGTTTCTCGCGGGTGTTTTCATCGAGGTTGAAATCGTCGAAAAGGGCTGGAAGTTCAGTCTCAACAATGTGTTGAAACTGTTGCGCCCGCGCTGTCATCAGATTATTAACAATCTCAACGGCTTCGAGAAGATCACAGTTAAGGAAATTCTGCACCACTAACACGCAGTTATGAATTTCGCCCTCAAATTCGATTTCTTTCTGATAAGAAAAAATGTCATTAGTGAAACAGGCAAAATCGGCAGCAGCATTTTCCAGCGATCGCATTGGTCGGCTATAATAAATCTGCATTGGTATTTCGCCGCCCTGGGATAGTCTAGACAGACTCATGGTTAAATCAGACCCAAATGTTTTACGACGCATTTCAATATAGTCAATCGGGTCTGGAATCCGATTTTGCGTCTGGTTAGCCAGTTCCCACACCCAACTATCAGTCATATCCTGAATAGCGCGGCGAAATTCGGTACGTGCTGTGGAGGACATTGGCCCTGCGGTGCGAGACCAAATATCCGCCAACCCCTTTTCTACTGGATTAGTTGCTACAGCAGGGGGTGTAGAATTATCTAGAGGCATAAATGCTGACAGTCGAGCGTTAAAGACTTTTGCACCTGCCAAGTCGCGGTTATTACCATAGATTGCTGGGAAATAATCATCCGCATAAGTTCCCCAAACCAGCCAACAAGCTGTTAAATTTAGCTCATGCTCAGAACCATTTGGATGTATCCACGCACCGCATAAAGCCACATCAGCAACATCAAACTTATGGTCATTCCAGATAAAAGCATCAGGAATCCCAGGTAATGATTCTAACATCCCCATCCGACGCGCCCATTCCTTGGAATGATTCCGTGCGGCATCCAAATTAGGATTTAAGGTGGTAGAGAAGGGCATATAAAACTTAGGCAGTTTTACTGGTCCTACAGTTTGATAGGGAACATGAGTAAAACTTTTAAACCTTCCTAAACCCAAAGTAGTGGATAAGGATTCCAGCCGCGCAGCCGATGTTCCTAGCCCAGTAGGACCCCCCAAAGTCACAGATGTACCTGAATTATCCGGCTCTTGCTTGTTCATATAGCGGCTTGACCTCATGTGCCACTCGTGACCACCAGATTGCCAATCCTGAAGTCCTTTAATGTAAAGGAGAACATTCACGCGCTCTACTGGGTCCACTCCGTACTCCTCAAAAAGAGAGGGTAATTCCGTGACAGCAGTGTTGTCAAATTGGTATAAACGGGAGTTGAGTAGTTCGTTAGTCAGGTTAGCGGCCTCTTGGGTACTCACATTCAAGAAACGCTCAACTACAAGCACACAGTTAGAATTTTCACCTTCCTCTTCCACCTCTCTTTGGTAGGAGAATAGATCATTGCGGAGATGTACACCATCAGCAAATGTGTCTTTTAAAACCCGCATGGGTCTAGTTGCCGCAATTTTAGCCGGAACTTCCACAAAGGCCGCGTGTTCGACTAAATCTGCTGACCAAGGTGCGCCCCCAACTTTCCGCCGCATTTCAATGTATTCAATGGGGTTAGCAATGCGATTTTGATTAATATTTGCTAGTTCCCACATTGATTCATCTAAAAGATTTTTGGTACTTTCAAAGAATCTTTGCCGCCATTCTACGGACTTAGTAAAGGCAGTACGAGACCACAAGTCAGCTAAACCGCGCTCTACTGGGTTCGTGGGAAGGGGAAGGTGATCTTGGGGATAAATTGGCATAAATGCCGGTAGTCGGTCAAGATACTCCTTTGCCCCAATTAGATCCTGACTGCGCTTATAGATTTCCAGAAAGTGATCATCAAAAAAGAATACCCATACATACCAATCCGTTACCAGGTTTAACTCTGTTGAGGGCGTGTCTGGATGAGTATAAGAACAAAGTAAAGCGTAGTCGTGAGCATCAAATTTACGTTCATCCCAAATAGGCTCACCTTGGGACTCCTCTTTTGAGCCAAGTATTCCCATTTCATAAGCCCAGGCTTTGGAATGCACTCGTGCCGCTTCCAGGTTTGGATTCAGCCGCGCTGGCCAAGGCATATAAAATGCTGGCAGTTTAAATGGTTGCATTGTCTGTCAGCATTGTGTTAGTCAACACATAACAACAAAATGATTATTTTATATCCTGGATACTTTTTCAACAATCATTTACAAAAGTTAATTTAATAATACGTAATATTGGGACTCAGTTATTTAAAACCCTTTGACAGAGGGAAATTGATATGGGTTTAGTCGCAAGAACCAATGAAACTATACGCATTATGCAATTCTTATTGAGAATAAAGATTTTTGTCTAATTTTTTAAAAAGCTTATTAATCAAGGATTGTAGAGATTTCTCTCTGACCTGAATTTCAGCTTTACTACTCAACTTATTTAATTTATACTCAATAAATTACTGTATATATGGTATATCAAAAGCATAAAAATACTCCACAGTCCTAGATTTTAATACGGATGAGTGGAGTATCCTGCATAAACCTGGATAGGTTTTATCCCAGCTAAATACTCCTAGCGTCAAAATTCAATTTAATGATACTAGGGAGTTTTTATGTAAGCACTCATGGGTTCTTTGATAAATCGGATGTAAAGATGCCTAAAGGTAGATTTAATCACACGGGGCATCGCAAAATCTATAGGCATTAATTTGTCGGGTAATTGCCAATCTGTAATTTGTAGTAAATCAGGTGATAAATTAGGAAAGTGAATATCATTTAATTCTGGACATATTCCTAATCTTTGAGAAGCTGCAACTGTGGGAACTTGTGCGGGTGCAACTTGGAGAATTTCTAACATTGTTCTATCTAACGCAAATACATTACTAGAAGCTGCTAAAATTTCTAAATTCCGAGGTTCTCCCCCACTAGGTCCATTACCTTCATGACCAATAATACCATCTAAAATTGTTAAAGTGGGATTAATTGCTCTGGCAGTTTCTACTAACATTTCCCCGAATTTATTAGCATCTTTACCAGCTTCTAGATGCCACCAAGCTTTCATTTTACCAGGAACACAACCAAAGAGATTTTTTACTCCCAATGTCAGGGTTAATTGCAGATGAGATTTAACTTTGGGAAGGTTAATCACCACGTCTGCTGACATTGCTTCTTTGGATAAAAGTAAGTGATTAAAATTGTCATTTACTGTTTGATAACGTTTACCATGAAATTCAACCAGTGGTAAATTCAGTTCTGCTATTATTGGTAATAAACCATTGGCTATTGCTACACCTTTAGCACTACCAAAAGCAGGACTATCTCCTAAAAATGGGTTGCCACCAACTGCAATGACCATTTCAGCAACAGCACGGACTAATTCTGGTCTTGTGGTACATTCTTTTGTAGGCCGAGAACCTGTCAGCAGGTTAGGTTTGAGTAAAACCCGATTTCCTGGTTTGACAAAAGCAGCCATTCCCCCTAAAGGTTCTAGCAGTATTTCCAAAGATTCTTTTAAAGCTTGTTGTTCGTAGGATTTGGCACGAATTAGACTAACAGATGGTTTTGAGGTTTCCATGGGTAATAATATGCGTAATAGTTTGGTGACATGATCATAATATAAACCAAATGACCAAAAAATTTTAGATTTTAGATTTTAGATTTTAGATTGGGAATTTTCGGTACAAGCCTCGTCGCTTCAAGACCCAACTAATTCAATGTTTCGCCAATCTAAAATCCTCAATCTCCACACTTTAATACTTCTTCTATTGATAATTTTTAGGGATACCAACTGGCGATAAACCGGCGATTACCTTCAAGTTTTGACAACGAATTAATTCACTAAAATTCAGTCCAGAACGCCCTTCTATTTTTGCTACGGCTTCAATGGCCGTTAACAAATGTTCGGCGGCTTCGGTTTCTGAATAACCTCGTCTTTGGGCAATACGAATAGCTGCTATATCAGCATTTAATTGTGATTCCTGAGATCTATTCACGCGCCAAATCTGTATGGCAGCTAAAGCAGTTAATCCCCCAGATATTACCACACCTACTACATCAGACTGCACTGCCTCGACTATTCCTCCTATAAACCCTGCTAAAACTACTCCTTGATAAATATTGGGTTGTAACCATTTTACGCCTGTTAACCAGCAAACTATCTGCAATAGCAGTAAATCCCGTTGGGGTTTTGTTAACCGTCGCCACAAATCAAAATTAATATATATCGGTCTTGATTGACTTAAAGGCAGGGGAAAGGCAGCATCTATTACCTGTTTTTGTTCTGGTTTACTGACGATTTTCGTCATCATTCGCCCAGAAGCAGGCATGACATCCAATAAACGACGAATTTCAATATTTGACTCCATAGCATCCATTATTAGTCATAATTATCTATATTCCGTGGCTATTAAGATTACACTTTATTACACTTTATCACTTTATATTTATATGGACGCTTTTGACCCTCATCCCCCAGAATGGACAAATCAAGCAACTCATGCCTATCAGTTTCATTGTCCCAAATGCCACGCCAGTAGTCGAGAGGCTGTTAATGTGTGGTTAAATAGGCGATCGCCCGTAACTACCCCAGATCGTCGTCGTAAATGGCAAGAATTTTATCATTGTCATTGCGGTTATGTCTGGTGGGCTTGGAGTAATGATCGGCCACCAACAAATTTATCTGCGGAAAAATGATTTTTATCTCATATCCCCGACTTCTCAAAGCAGTCAGGGATCTATCTTAACTAAGACTTTAAGGCAACATTTTAATTTAATCTAAATTTAATCTATTAGTTAAATATTCAGGAGAGTTGTGCATTTACTAATTCCCGCAGCCGGAAGTGGCAAAAGAATGGGCGCAAACCGTAATAAACTTTTATTGCAGGTACGTTCAAAACCTTTGATTGCTTGGACTTTGTTAGCCGCAGAAGCCGCAAGTTCTATGAGTTGGATAGGAATTGTTTCTCAACCACCCGATTGGGATGATTTTAAGTCTATTATCGCTGACTTAAAGCTGAAAAAAACAATAGCATTAATTCCTGGTGGCGCTACTCGTCAAGAGTCTGTTTATAATGGTTTACAGGCCTTACCAACTAATGCGGAACAAGTATTAATTCATGATGGCGCTCGTTGTTTAGTAACACCAAATTTATTTGATGCTTGTTCGGATGCAATTCTACATTGTTCTGGTTTAATTGCGGCTGTACCTGTTAAAGATACGATTAAAGTTGTTGATGAAAATGGTATCATTACAAGCACACCAGATCGTAAACAATTATGGGCGGCTCAAACTCCCCAAGGGTTTGATGTTAATTTGTTAAAACAGTGTCATGCTCAAGGAGTTCGTCAAGGTTGGGAAGTTACTGATGATGCGGCTTTGTTTGAAAAATGCGGTCTGGAAGTGCGAATAGTTCCTGGGGAGGAGACTAACTTGAAAATTACTACTCCTCAAGATCTAGCGATCGCTGAATTTATACTTAGTCATAGGGAATAGGCAAGAGGTAAGAGTTTTTTCTCGTGACTAATTTACAAATCTAAAATCCAAAATCCCAAATCTAAAATCTAAAATTCTGAATGGTCAAGATATCTATAGCCACAACGATAGAAGCGATTCTTTATTTAAAAGGTAAACCCTTATCTATCAGTGAAATTGCTGAATATGCCAAGTGCGATCGCCCTAGAGCAGAAGCGGGGGTTATCGAATTAATTGAGAATTATGCCCGACGGGATACGGCTTTAGAAGTCATAGAAACTGAAAACGGTTATAGTTTACAACTGCGCTCTGATTTTCATGATTTAGTACAAGTTCTGATACCAGTAGAATTAGGCGTAGGAGCTTTAAGAACATTAGCAGCGATCGCACTCCATAATCCTATACTACAAAGCGAATTAATTAACATTCGCGGTTCTGGTGCTTATCAGCACGTTCAAGAATTAGTAGAATCTGGTTTTGTTCGCAAACGCCGAGAAAGTGATTCTCGTTCCCATTCTCTGCAAATAACAGCAAAATTTCATCAATACTTTCAAATCGAACAACTTCCCCAGATTTTGACAACTCCAGAAAAAGAACAACAACTAGAACTGAATTTAGAGGATAGTCCAACTGGGTAGCCTAGCATACATTTTCCCTATTCCCCGTAAAAAATCCGCTAGTTTACTAATATGGTTTAGAGTAGAATTAGCAGTTAAGCTAATAAATCGCCAATGGTGTTTGATCCTGACTTTTTGCATGACGACTCTGAGCAACACCCTAATCAACTTCTGAATGATCGCTTTGGGGACAACCCAAATCAATTACTTAAATACTTACAGCATCAATCTCCCGAAGTTTTAGCCCGTGTCGCCCAATCTGTCAGCCCGGAAATTAAACAAATCATTTCTCAGAATGTCCAAGGACTAGTGGGAATGATGCCGCCAGAGCATTTTCATGTCCAGATTACAACAGATCGGGACAATCTAGCAGGGCTACTAGCCTCGGCAATGATGACGGGCTATTTTCTTCGCCAAATGGAACAGAGAATGCAATTGGAACATTTATCTAATCAATAGTCAATCCCACAGGCGTGTTTATTCATGCCTGTATTTTTATATATATGACTTTTAGGCATTGTGGTATCAATGATGACAATTTGCTGTAACCGCTGCAAACCTCTTTCCCAAATGGACAATAGATATAGGCAATATAGGCAAAATCTTTATCCTATCTTTAATAATCCCCAACTAAAATCTAAAAATTAGCGATTTGTGGACTTGTTTACATGAAATTTTCCTATTGTTCACTTTCTTTTCTGACATTTTTTAGCACGTTGGGATTATTATCTACACAGCCGCAATCACAAACTGCCAATGCTCGTCCCAATTGTCCAATTCCAGTTTTAGCTCGTCTTCAACGTCATCAAGTAAGTCCTGGTGAAACTTTAGCAGCTATAGCCAGTCGCTATCATCTCGCACCAGAAACAATTATTGCTATGAATCCATCGGTGAGCAAGGGCGTGGTAACTGCGGGAACAATACTACAAATTCCCCCTTTTAATGGTATGGTTGTGGAAATTCCTGCGCGTCAAAGTTGGCGACAAGTAGCATCCAAGTATCAAGTTCTCCCGGATACGGTATTTGAAATTAATGGTTGTCAGAAAAACCCTAAATTTGTCTTTTTGCCAGTAATTCCAGGTGTAAAATTTGCCGAAAAGGTAGTAACAAAAACTGACACACCAGGGAAAAATGTTGGTAAAATTACTGGTTATCCTCTGCCTAATACTACAAGTGTGGTCTTAGGTTATGGTTGGAACTATCACCCCGTGACAAAGGAGGCTGTTTTTCACAGTGGGGTGGATTTATTAGCACCTGTAGGTACTCCTGTGGTAGCGATCGCTCCCGGAATCGTCGTTTTTGCCAAGGAACAGGGTAGTTATGGCCAGTTAGTCATTATTAACCATGCAGACGGTTTACAAAGCCGTTACGCCCAACTTGAGGGCATTAAAGTTACTCTAGGTCAAAAGGTCAATCAAGGCTATGTTCTGGGAACAGTTGGAACTACAGGACAGCCTACTTCTATTCAACCCCATCTTCATTTTGAAATCCGTGTTAACGGGTTTCTGGGTTGGGAAGCCAAAGATCCCAAGGGATTTTCAATTTAAACTCTGTCCAGTTTCAAACATCGAGTTTTTCACAAGTTATTGCTGGTCATTAACACAGGTGAATTTCACGATCCCATTGGAAATTTTTTAGGTATAAATTTCTAATCCTGGTTTAATTTGTGATCCTCTGGAAAACTGAGGACAGGCAAGCGATCACCGCGAAATAATTCTTCACTTGCCTCTCCCAGGCTTACTAAAGCCTCACTAGTGGCTTTCTGAGCTATGAGCAGTATCAGTATAGATACTGTACCAGCTTGCAAAAAACAAGACAAGGGAATGGTAAATGGAATTAAATTTAATCTGGGTTGAGAAAAGAACTGTTGGTTTCCAGGTGACATTGTAATTCTTAATAGTTAGTAAATGAATAAATTTTTTGAGCTTTTTTTCGCGCTTTTTCCCAGTCTCTAACTTAATAGCATTATCTTTGTATTTTTGTCAATTTTGCCAGCAGTGAAGCTAACAAAATTGTCAAAAACCCGCTAAAGTGCGATAATTCTATGGTTATGGCTGACAAATACAGGCAAAACCCTCCAGTACACCCTTCCTGTTAAATTTCACTACCCATGAAAACGGTATTATTTAAATTATTTAATTCTCAGCAATGTTTAGCACCATCTATAAGTCACGTAATAAATATAAATACTTGCGTAATCAAAGTCAGATTATTAGATAATGACCTCTATATTCTCCATGAAAGTGTTGAGTGTTCACAAGGTTGGCAAAGTCTGTTGGAGTTATTGCAACCAATAGAACAAAACAATGTAGACAGCCTGACTAATGATCATCAATCCTCAAGATACCAAGTATTAGTTTATGGTCGCAAACAAGGTGAAGACATTCCCCCATGGTGTTATAGATTGTACTTAAATCAACTGCATCAACATTTAGAACAGGTAGAAAAATCATTATTAGCAGGGACAGAAACACCCACAGACTTAGATGGTTCACTAATGATCACAGATGACAGTTTGGCACACCAAAGAGATACAAAGCCAGATTGGCTGTCGCACCTCAATTTGACACCTTCAGAGGTGATGTTAAAACCATGGGATGATTGGGGAAATGTGCCAGCGATCGCTAAAATATTGAAAACATCTGCTATTCAGGTGATGCTAATTCCCACAGAGGATTTATTGCATATAATCTGTGATTATCCCATTTATTCTACACTCTATCAAGCCTCTAGGAAATTTACTCAATTCATTATCCGTGAACTGCAAATTTCCGCTATTAGTGGTTTTTCTCTTTATGTCCGTCGGCTTGCCCATCAAGAACTTCTATGGTTTCATGAACTTAATATGGTAGAACGTTCCCGACTAGTCCCCGCAGAGACATTGAAATCTGCTGCTACACCTGAATATGTAAGTTATCAGATTACTTATCAGACTCGTGAACCAATTCCATACCCTGATTCAAAAAGTGAGCAAGTACAAACTTTGGGTAAACAAATAGGAAAAAATTTGGCAGCAAGGCTGAATAAAAAAATCAAACAATTACTTTTAAACAGCCAATTATTTATAACATTCAATCAGGACACAAATCAAAATCTTGATCATAAAGATTATAAAGGAATTGGTGGTGGTATGATTTGGCTGGGATTAGGATTACTTCTAGCTTTACAAAGTGATTTGATATTAAGTTATATCTTAGCACGTTCTCGTAAAAGTTATCCCCAAGTTAGTGTTAGTAACAAGATCGTTTCACCTTTACCCCTAGCATCTCAGCCGCAAACAAAACCAGTTTCAAACCAATCAGTAACACCGGAATTAATTAATCATCATCAATCTACTTTTAATGCTTCTGGATTTATCAATGATCATGATACTAATTTCCCAGTCGCACCATTAAAGGAAAACGCCGCCGCTACAGCTATTCTATTAACAGCCCGATCACAAATGCCCAGTTTTAATGCTAGGCAATTAGATGAGCAATTAGCCTTATATAAACAGCGGTTAGCTATGAAAAAACGCCCACCTGATGTCTTAATTGTTGGTTCTTCCCGCGCCCTCAGAGGAGTTGACCCCTTAGCCCTTTCTAGGGCTTTAGTCAGCCAAGGTCATAGCAATCTTGATATATTTAACTTTGGCATTAATGGAGCAACAGCCCAAGTTGTTGACTGTCTGATTCGTCAGATTCTAGAACCTGAAGAACTCCCCAAACTGATTTTATGGGCTGATGGTTCTCGCGCTTTTAATAATGGAAGACAAGATATTACTTTCAATGCAATTGCTGTCTCACAAGGATATAAACAAATATTACAGAAAACTAGAACCAGAGTAAATGCTGATGCAGTCAATAAAAATAAAGAAGGTTTTCTAGTAAATATTACCAATAAATCAGCAGGAAAAAATATTAACATCTATCAAGTAGCTGATAGTTGGCTAAATCAGTCTTTATCTGGATTATCTGCTAGTTATAAAAACCGTGAACAAATTAAAACTCTTCTGCAAAAAAAATTTGAACATTTACCTTTTATTTATCAACATCCTCAAGTTAAATCCAAGGTTAACCTCACAAGTTATTCCGCAATAACTAATTCTGTACAAGGAGTTGATTATGATGGATTTCTACCTGTATCTGTTCGATTTAATCCGGCTACATATTATCAGAAATATCCAAAGGTTTCTGGAGATTACGACAATGATTATAAATCTTTCCAGCTTGCAGGTAAACAAGATCAGGCCTTTCGTTCAGTGTTAGAGTTTACTAAAAAAAATAATATCTCCTTGGTATTTGTAAATATGCCTCTAACTTCAGATTATTTAGATCCGGTTCGCACAAAGTATGAACAGCAGTTTCACAAGTATTTGTTAAAATTTACAGGTGATTCTCATTTTATTTACCGTGATTTAAGTCAACTATGGCCAGCAGCAAGTAATTACTTTTCTGACCCCAGTCACATTAACCGTTATGGTGCTTATGCAGTTTCAAAAAAGTTGGCTCTAGATCCAATTATTTCCTGGAAAAAAAAGTAATTAAATGGGAAAATAGCAAGGTGTATTATCTTATTTTTCCTGTGTGAATAATTCAAAGCTATCAATAATTAGTAATTAAACAATGAAATTCATATCAATTTTGTATGGAATTTTTCTGTTAAGTGTTTTGGTAATCTATTGGAATGTGTATTTAGCAAATTTCCGATTATGGATTCTCTTAATAGCCAGTATTCTGTTTTACTCATCTTTGCACATTCGATATTTACCATTACTTTTAATACTAACTTTTATCAACTTCCGCTTAGGTTTAGGAATTAGCAATAATACCTCATCAAATAAGCATTCTCAAAACTCGCATTTATCTAAGGATGAATTGCATGGAAATCGGCGAAATCTATTATGGATTGGTATAGTTTTTAATCTTTTGATTCTCTTAGGTTTTAAGTATATCAATCATCTACAAAATTTATTTTTTCATCTGTTTAATCACTCAGATGGATCATTGACTAAAATAGTTTCTCCCCTGGGAATTTCTTTTTTTACATTTGAATGTATTGCTTATTTGATAGATGTCTATCGTGGTGATCCTGCTGCGGCTAATTTTATAGAATTTGCTACATATAAATTATTTTTTGCTAAACTTATTTCTGGACCAATTACTCGTTATCATCATCTGCAATTTCAATTCAATACACTACAATTTCCTAGTATTGATAAAATGGCAGAAGGACTGTGGTTAATTGCGCGAGGTGCGGTTAAAAAAGGAATTTTCGCTGATAATCTGGGCATATTTGTTGATTTATGTTTTGGTAATTTGCAAAGGGCAGGTAGCACTGATTTATGGTTAGCTACTTTTGCTTATGGACTACAGTTATATTTGGATTTTAATGGTTACGTAGATATTGCCCGTGGTAGCGCTTTACTGTTCGGTTTAGTTTTACCGGAAAATTTTAATTTCCCCTACTTTAGTACCAGTATTTCAGATTTTTGGCGACGTTGGCACATTACATTAGGTGATTGGTTGCGTCATTATCTTTACTTTCCTTTGGGTGGTTCTCGATGCGGATTGATACGTACCTGCGGAAATTTATTGATAGTAATGCTATTAGCTGGGATTTGGCACGGTTCAGCCTGGGGTTTTATTGTTTGGGGTATATTCCATGGTATCGCTTTAGTAGTTCATCGTCTCACGGCTGTTTTAAGCGATCGCTTGACAATTCTTAACCTATTTTGGCAAAATCCAGTAGGAATAATCTACGCTTGGCTGTTAACACAAATCATGGTTTTCACGTCTTGGATTTGGTTTCGTCTCCCCAACCTCCAGGACTCCAGTTTAGTTATGCAGCATCTTTGGGGTTATCCTGCTGATCAACAATTTGCGGAAAAGGTTTATGCAGAAGCTCTCAATAGCACTCAATATCAAATTTTTTACTTGTTAGCAAGTATAACTCTGTTCATGACTGTATCATATAGCTTCAAAGGAAGGATGAAATTAGATTTTAGCTGGCCAATGAAGATCGTTCTCGTCCCCTTATGCTTTTACGCAGTTTGGTTATTAGCTCCTCAAGGGAGTTTACCTTATATATACTTTGATTTTTAAGATTTTTAATCGCCTAACATAAATGTATACATAATTACATTAGGAAAACATATAACTGACATAACTAATACTAATTTTAATTATCTTTACAAATTTCAACTTATCCTTTAATGTAGTATTCAGGTAGGCAAAACAACCTACTAAACATCATACGAACATAAAGCACTCATAAAATGACCACCACCTTACAACAGCGCCAAAGCGCCAACGTATGGGATCGCTTCTGCGAATTCATCACCAGCACCAACAACCGCTTATACATCGGTTGGTTCGGAGTATTGATGATCCCTACCCTATTAGCCGCTACCACCTGCTTCGTTATCGCTTTCATCGCTGCTCCTCCCGTTGACATTGACGGTATCCGTGAGCCAGTTGCAGGTTCTTTACTATACGGAAATAACATCATTTCCGGTGCAGTAGTTCCTTCCTCTAACGCTATCGGTTTACACTTCTACCCAATTTGGGAAGCAGCTTCTTTAGATGAGTGGTTGTATAACGGCGGT
>LJOT01000327.1 GCA_001672075.1 Anabaena sp. CRKS33 | reverse complement strand
TGATCATAATCTATCTCTTGTAATTGGCGATCGCTCAATAATCTAACATTCTCCTCTAACCACAATAAATAATCTTGTTCATACAGTTGTTTTAAGTTTATAGCGTTAGCCTCCATGTTTAAACCTCTCCATATTATTTACCCTCAATGAGTCATCATTTCAGATTGTTTAACAGTTTCTAAATAGTAATCTACCACCTCCTGCGAATCACCGGCAAATTTAATATTTCCTTGATTTAAATAAATCGCTTTTTTACAGGATGTGCTGACAAACTCTAAATCATGAGAAACAACTAAAACCGTAGCATGATCATCCCAAAACTGATCCATCCTTTGCTTGCACTTGTTCTTAAAACCCTCATCTCCCACTGACAATACTTCATCTAAAATCAAAATATCTGGTTGGACATCAGTTGCAATAGCAAAACCCAAACGAGCCACCATACCCGAAGATAAACCCTTAACTGGAACTAAAGCATAATCTTCTAATTCAGCAAACTCCAAAATAGAACGCGCTCTTGCTTTCATTTCAGTCCTAGAAAAACCCAATAATACGCCATAGAGAAGTATATTGTCCATGACAGAAATATCTGGATCAAAACCTGCTCCTAGTTCAATTAAAGGTGCGACCTGACCCCGAACCCTGACATTACCAGTTGTAGGTCTAAGAATACCAGAAATTATCTTTAACAGCGTGGACTTACCAGAACCATTCGCACCAATTATACCTATTTTTTCGCCCTTGTCAACTACTAAGTTAATATTATTTAACACTAACTTTTTCGCCGGTTGGCGATATTTACCCTCTACCACAGATAGGAGCGTTTTTTTCAAATCATAGGAAAATTCCTCTTGAGTCCTTCTCCACAATGAAACACTATCTAAACGTATTACTTCCATTGACAGCAAATCCATAAACTGATGTCGCTACAGATGAAACAAGTCCATCCCAGGATACAATAATTATGCCACTAGGGGGTTGTTTTAAATATATATGATAGTGGCTACGCCACCCCGGCTATCGGCGATTATAAATCGCTAATACACAAACAAAGTCCACCTGCAATCATGGATAATTTTGATACATATTATTGATTTTGGCTGAAGTTTAATTTATACTATCAGGATCTACACCGAGCGATCGCAAATGTTCTGCTAATTTATTTGCTCTTTGCCGTTCAGTTTCAGCCCTTTGTCGTTCAGCTTCAGCCCTTTCTCGTTCAGTTTCAGCCCGTTGACTCTCATAATGAGCTTTTTCTGCCAATTCTGTGGGTATGAGTAATTTATCACCTGTATCAAGACGATAAAATCTTAAAAGCTCCCCTTCTACTTCTAGACGCAATCCCAACGGCTGAGATAAACTATCAGTAATGGGTTGATATATCTCGTCCTGTAAACGATACCCCTGTAACTTTTTGTTTATCCATTCTCCTTTCGGGTCAAATAACCAATATTCTACAATTCCTAATTGTTCATATAATAACTTCTTTTGCTCTTGGTCTTGCTTTTGAGTTCCCGCACTAGTCATTTCCAACACAACTTGGGGAACTTGACCTTCTTCCCAAACCTTATAATTATCTCTACCCCCAGGTGGTACGTCAAAAATCACCATCACATCTGGTGCTACTCTTAATCTCGGAAAACCTTGAGCATAGTATAAAAATTGATTTGCTAGTACCGTTGCTTGTCTTCCTGCTAGGTACTGTTGCAAAACCTCTAAAGTAGTTAAAATCGCGTATAGATGTATATAGGTTTCAGCCACGGGTTCTCCATCAGCGCTAGGATATTCAATGGTGATATTACTTAAATTTATGGTTGTAGTCATAGTTTTTTCCTAATTAACCACACTATCAGGATCTACACCGAGCGATCGCAAATATTCTGCTAATTTATTTGCTCTTTGCTTTTCAGTTTCAGCCCTTTGCTTTTCAGTTTCAGCTTTTCTAATTTCCTCCAAATTTGCTTCTTCCGGTGTGAGTACCAATCTTCCCGCAACGGTAAAATACCTCAATCTATTTTCCCAGATTCCTAAGTATAATCCCAGTTCTTGACTCCAATACCAGCCATTTTCCGATACGGGAATAATTTTATATTCACTGTCTGTTAATCTCCACCCTACCAATTCTAAGGTATTTGGTGAAAACCAAAAATACTCAGGAGTGCGGAATTGATTTTGATATAACTGTTTTTTCAATCCCTTATCTACTTTCGCGGTAGAATCAGACAGTAGTTCAATGATCACATGAGGATATTTACCATCTTCTTCCCAAATTACCCAAGACAGACGGGGACGTTTTTCTGTGTCTTTGACTAGAAAAAAATCTGTTCCTCTAAAGTCTCGATGTTTTAACTGTTGTCGGCTATAATAGATGCTAAGATTTGCACCAATGAAGAAATCCTCTCTATCACGCCATAACCATTCTAAGCAAGTTACTAAGATTAATAGTTGTGTATAATGTAAAGAGCTTTCCATCTCTGGTTCGTCGCTGAGTAGTTCCGTACAATCTGGCATTAATGCTTCTATTTCCTGTGCGGTTAAAGCCATAGATTTTATGGGGATAATTTACTATCTTTTGTTAATTATAAACTATCAGGATTTAGTCCGTTCAATTATCAAGTGATAGTCATATTACAGTAAATCCATAAATTGATGTCGCCATAGATGAAAACAAGTCCATCCCAAGGCTAAAATAATTATACCACTAAGCAAGTCCCGGCGACCCATAAACTGTCAGGTTCAATACCTAACTCTCTTAATTTTCGCGCTCAAACAGCCGCTTCATTCTCTTTTCTACCTACCAAGAATCCATAAATTCTTCCACCGTTACATTAATTTCCCTAATTATCGCCCTTATTGTCCCTTTACGAATACTTTTACCTCGATGATTAGGAACAGGAATTACTACACTATCCTCATCTCTAACCCATAACTCATGAGAGCCTTTACCTTGTCTATAAAACCTAAATCCAAAAATTTGCAAACGACGAGTCACTTCTAAGTAAGTCATCTCTGTTAATCTTGCCATAATTCCATCATATTTGAATAGGAATAGCAAAAGTTAAACAACTATCATCAGAAAGTTCTATAGTTTCCAGATTTAATGGTTTATTTTGCTCCTTTTTATAATCAATAATTATTTTTAAAACATCAATACAATTAAAAATAGCATCTTGAGGAGTATCTCCCTCCGCAAAAGCACCTTGAATACCAGGTATTCTAGCTAAATAACCATCTTGATTGTTTTCAACTACAACGGAAATTAGTTGAGGTTTGTTTTTTTTCTGTAAGTCGTCCACAGATTGCATTGTGAATTTTCTCCCTCGAGTAATATTATTGCATTTTACAGTAAATCCATAAATTGATGCCGCCATAGATGAAAACAAGTCCATCCCAAGGCTAAAATAATTATACCACTAAGCAAAGCCCCCCAAATTAAACCTAAATCTGGTGACGCACCTGATAATGTAATCTGACGCAGACTTTCAATAATTGGGGATAAGGGATTTAAACTTAAAAATGGCTTGACCTGCTTTGGTACAATAGCTGCTGGATAAAATATAGGACTGCTAATCCAAATTACAAATACCACTAATTCATAAAAATAAGGTAAATCTCTAAAAAATACGTACAAAGCACTAACTAAAAACCCCACCCCTGTAGAAACTAAAATCAGTGCGATAAATGGAAATATCAACGCTAGGACATTGACTAGACTTTTGGAATTAACTAAAGTCATAATTGCCAGTAACGGAAATGCTCCCACTGAAAATTGAAAGACATTAGCTGCAATCATTGATACCGGAAAAACACTAACTGGCAACTGAATTTTATTTAATAATGCACCATTACCGACTACACT
>LJOT01000326.1 GCA_001672075.1 Anabaena sp. CRKS33 | reverse complement strand
TTTGGTTCAGGAAGTCGTGCTACTATTGCGATTATTTTCTTAATCAAAAATTCCAGTAAGAAATCAGAAAATAAGGTATTTTATCATGATATTGGTGATTATTTAAGTCAAAAAGAAAAATTAGATATTATTAAAGATTTCGGTGATATTTCTACTATGAAATGGCAAGAAATCACCCCTAATGAGAATTATGATTGGATTAACCAACGTCATGATGATTTTGAAAGTTTTATTTCATTAGGTGATAAAAAAGATGCAAGCACTAAAACTATTTTTGACGTGTATTCAGGTGGTGTAAAAACTAATCGTGATGTTTGGGTTTTTAACTTTTCTATTAAGATTTTATCAATGAATATGATTAGAATGATTAATTTTTATAATGAACAAGTAATAACATATCAAGATTTAAAAGAAACTAAGCCTCCTATAGAAAAATTTATTGATAATGACACTAAAAAAATAAGTTGGTCAGTTAACCTGAAAAAAGATTTTGAAAGACAAATATATCATACTTATCAATCAGAATGTGTAGTCAATAGTATGTATCGTCCTTATTGTAAACAAAGATTATACTTTAATCAAAAATTTAATGAAAGACCCGGACAAATACCTAAGATTTTTCCTAAGCAACATTTAGAAAATTTAGTAATTACAATTAGTGGAATTGGTGCAACAAAGGACTTTTCAAGCCTTATTGTCAATGTAATACCAGAATATTTGTTAAATCATAATGGTCAATCCTTCCCTTTATATACATACGAAAAACAAAGCGAACTAGGAGAACTATTTGCAACAGCAAACACAGAACAATACACCAAAAAAGAAAACATCCCCGATAGCATCCTCAAAGAATATCAGCAAAAATATCAAGACAAAACCATCAGCAAAGAAGACATCTTCTATTACATTTATGGAGTATTACATTCACCCGAATATAAACAACGCTTTGCGTCAGACCTGAAGAAAATGTTACCACGAATCCCCTTTACTGCGGATTTTTGGACATTCAGTAAAGCCGGTAGAGAATTAGCATATTGGCATATAAACTATGAAACCATAGAACCTTATGAATTAGAGGAATTTAAAAAAGATTTATATTTAGATGAGGAAGATTATCGAGTCGAAAAAATGGTCTTTGGTAAGAATAAAAACGGCATAGATAAAACCATCATCATCTATAATAGTAAACTTACCCTATCGCAAATTCCCCTAGAAACCTACGAATATATAGTAAATGGCAAATCAGCCCTAGAATGGATAATGGAAAGGTACAAAGTCACCAAAGATAAAGATAGTGGCATAATTAATGACCCTAACCATTGGTCAGAAAATCCCCGTTATATAGTAGATTTAGTCAAAAGGATAGTGAGAGTCAGTTTAGAAACCGTGAGAATAGTTAAAAGTTTACCACCATTGAATGAATGGTAATATTCGTAGTAGGAGTAATTCATGAATTACCCCTACAAATAAACGGGATAACGATAAAATCATCTGCGTTTATCCGCGTTTATCTGCGTTCAATATTATTATTGTCAGAATCAGGAATAATAAAATCTCAAATATTAAATTCACTGTGTGTTACTTCAACAAGTTGAAAAATATCTCATCTGCTAAGATATAATTTTGATATGACAAGATTTATTCATGATCAATTCGCCAAAGACTATTTAGAAGAACTACTCAAGAATTACGGAGAAGTTCAAGCACCTAGTCGTGTCGCCGGAGAAGTCCGAGAAATTGATGTTTACTTTTCTCCCTATCCCCAAGCCAATTCCAGTTTACAACTTTTAGGTATATTAGGTAAATTTGCATCTACTCCCGCGATTTTTGAACCATTTCGCAATCCTGCATCAGCCGATGAAATTTGTGATTGTTTGTTAAAGTTATTAGAAGTAAGAGGAGTGTTAAAAAGAGAAGCAAAACGCAATAAAACAAATTTCCAAGAAGCAGAAAGTCCGAAATTATGGATACTGACACCCACAGCCTCGCCAGAGATTTTATCTAGTTTTAATGCTACTTTAAAAACCGATTCTTTACCGGGTATATACTATTTAGGTTCAGCATTACGTACAGCTATAGTTGTGATTCATCAACTACCCCGTACAAATGAAACTCTTTGGATTAGAATGTTAGGAAAAGGAACTGTTCAAAAACAGGCTATTGAGGAATTAGCGGAGTTAGCACCCAGTCACCCTTTTAGAAGAATCACGTTAGAATTACTGTACAACCTGCAAAAACACCTGGGAGTCAATCAAGAATTAGAAGATAAGGAGATAATTATGAGATTAGCACCATTGTATCAACAAGATAGAGCGTTGGCGATTCAAGAAGGTAAAATCGAAGGTAAAATCGAAGGTAAAATCGAAGGGGAAACATTGTTAATTATCCGTCAATTAAACCGACGTTTTGGCGAAATTCCAGTTTCTTTAATTGAAAGGATTCAGAAATTACCTCTGGATAAATTAGAAGTTTTGGGAGTGGAATTATTATATTTTACCAACGCCGATGATTTAGAAACTTGGTTAAATCAAAATTAAGAATAACACTTCAGGAATTAAATACAAATCCTCAATTGTCTGAATCAGGATTTTCAAGATTAAAAGATGAACAGGATTAATAATTTATCCCCAAATCCTATAAATCCTGATTCTGTCAAATTAACGCCCAGATACCCGCCAGATTTTGATAGTTTTGTCTTCAGGGGGCGATAAAGAAGTTAGAAAGATTGCTGGATAAGCATCATAGCCCTTAGACCCTGCTGATAAAATGGTTGTTTATTACCAACGTCAGCCATCATTTTTTTAGATTACAGCAGTTTTCATGTATTTGTACCACACGCTAATTTTTCTATTCCTTTCTTCCTTTGCGTCTTTGCGTCTTTGCGTGAGATATTGTCAGAATCAGGATAACCAGGATTAAAGGATTTACAGGATGTGATTTTTAGATTTTCGGTTTTATTTTGGATTTTTTTGTCAGAATCAGGATAACCAGGATTTAAGGATTTACAGGAGAATTTTAATTTTTATGATATTATCTGATTTGTGATTATAGGAAATTTCATATATAATGAGCAATGAGAAAGATATTATAGATATTTCTTTGCGTCCCCTTGTCTGGATGGGAGACTCTCTGAAAAATATCCGTTCATTTCCAGAGGAGGTTCGCAGTTCCATAGGTTATTCACTACAATTAATACAAGCTAGTGAAACTCCAATGGATGCAAAACCGTTTAAAGGTGTAGGAAGTGGCGTATATGAAATTGTTAAACGTTATGATACGGATACTTATAGGTGCGTTTATGTGGTAAAAATTGGTAATAACATTTATGTTTTACACGCTTTTCAGAAGAAGTCCAAACAGGGAATTAAAACCCCACAGTCTGATGTTGATTTGATTAAACAACGTTACAAAGATGCAGTAATAAGGGAACAGGAACAATGACCCAAGAAAAGACATTTACAGAAAGTAGTGGTAATGTTTTTAAAGATTTAGGTTTTGCTAATGCTGATGAACTTTTAACTAGAGGTAAAATTGGGATACAAGTAATTAAAATTTTAAACCAACGTAATTTGAAACAGCGAGAGATTAGCAAAATTTTGGGTATTTCTCAACCGGAAGTATCTCATTTAATCAATGCTGAATTTCAGCGTTTTAGCGAGGGTAAATTGTTGATGTTTTTGAAAAAACTTGATGCAGAAATTACTTTACATATTCGTTCTCGTGATGTTGTGAATCAAGGTGAAACTGTGATAGTTTTGTAATTGTCACCCATCAGGATAACCACCGATTAAAGAATGTACCAAGATGATGTTTTTGTTTACGAAAAAATGAGAAATATATATTAACAAATGATATAATTTCTTTAAATTCTCATGCAAAC
>LJOT01000060.1 GCA_001672075.1 Anabaena sp. CRKS33 | reverse complement strand
GCTAAAGGTTGTTGTGCTATCTGTAAACTCAAGATATCAAATACTTCTGCCAAGTTAGTTATTTGTTGACGAGCCTGAGTAAATGCTAAATTTCGAGATAGGAATTGTAAATAATCTGCTGCTTTCCAGGTTAAACATATCACTTCTTCATAGGCGATCGCTGTTTCGCAAGGAATTTGACGTAACCAAGAAATTTCCCCAATTACCGCTCCTGGTTCTACTATTTTTAAACTAATTGGTGATTGGTTTTCGGGGTATCCTAATAATCTGATCCTGCCTTGATAAAGAATTGATATTCTTTCTGGTAATTGTTCTTTGCCAACAATTTTCTGCCCCATGCGGTAACGTAAAGGCTGTAAAATTTCTGGTGATGAGAGTTTGCTAATTTCCTCATTTGATAATTGGTCAAACCCTGGAATTGTGGCAATAAATTCTTCAAAGGTACTCTTAGTATAAGTCATGTTTCTTGGGGTTAATTATGTTAATTTATATTCGCAAAATGACCGGGTAATTTATGATGTTTGAATTTGCCATTTTCGTTCTGTCATTTGTGTTTGTAACCATTGATTAAATCTTTCATTCAGCAACCGTTGCCGCATTGAAGGATCCAGTTGGGCTGGTAGTAATTTTTCTAAGCGGACAATTACCAGTACATTATTAATTTGAATTGGTGGTGATAACTGCTGTGGCTGACTTCTTGAAAGGATATTCACCAATGTTGGATGCAGAGACTGTAAATCTATTGGACCTACTAAGCCATCAGTTTGAGCTTCTGGCCCTTGGGCATATTCCCGTGCTAACTCAGCAAAAGACTGTTCACCCTCTTTGATGCGGAAGTAGATTTCTTGGGCAATTCCGATTTCCGAGGTCGTAATCAGGGAATAAATTACCCTATCCAATTGGGCTTTACGTTGGAAGAAGTAAGAGTTTAAATCTCCACCCCAAGTGGCCTCTTTAAACTTTTCTAGTTTTAATTGTCGCATGGCCATGATCTTCAATTGCTGGAATTTTTCTCCTTGTTGATCTATTCCCTGATACTGTTGGGCTAATTGTTCACAGACTTGTTTTTCTTCTTCTGGAGTAGAAACAATTTCGGCTGCTGCGATCGCTTGATCAATGATAATTTCTTTGATTAATACGGGAATAAGCTGGTATTCCGATATTAATGATAGAACTTCTCCGGGCTGGAGGATGCGATCTCCCCATTGCAGGACTTGATTCTTATGGCTTGTGATCAGATTTGTCACCGTTTTTAACTGCTTTTGAAAAGATAATAGGACTAGGTTTTGAACAATTTATATTTTGGTTAAGACCAGATGATCTATTACTCATTTACTCTATTTTAGAGTTAGTGTATAGATGTATATCAGTAAATTTTTCATTGACAGAGGTTACATTTAGATAATCAGGATGTTCATACTTACATATTTTGCATATTATTGTACCAAAATACCATGAATTGATAAATTTGTCATACTAAAGTTACTTTTACTCTGTAAATCTTTGCTAACCTTAACTATCGCATCATTCCCTACTAAATTTCTCGTTGTAGATCACAAAAAATCAGGCTGGTAAATCGTAATGACGAGTTACCAGCCTGAAATAGATGACCAAATT
This sequence comes from Anabaena sp. CRKS33, assembly GCA_001672075.1. Classification (GTDB taxonomy): domain Bacteria; phylum Cyanobacteriota; class Cyanobacteriia; order Cyanobacteriales; family Nostocaceae; genus Dolichospermum. Next base: position 17,856 of record LJOT01000060.1, on the reverse strand, counting down.
TAACGAAATCTGCCAGGATTTAAACGAAAAGTATCTTTTTGTCGTCTATTTTGTCCAATTCCTACTCCATTTCTCAATTTTTTGGCAGTACCACCATCTTGAGGATCAAGATATGGTTTCAAATTAATCCCACTTTTAGAAGAACTAAGCTGATTATTACCACCTATAAGTGTTTGTCTTATGTTGTATAAACTATCTGCCTTTCCTCTTTGACGGTCGGTGTAGGTATCAACAGCAATAGTTTGTTGTCCACTATCAGCGGTAGTGAGATTTTGAAATACACTATTACGGACTGCATAGGGATCTTTACCACGGGGTACTGTTAAAACAATTCGACAATTGGGTTGGGCTTCAGTGGTGACACAAATAATGTTCTCGTTGTTTTCTACAGCTATTTGTAGTTCTTGTAAACCATCGGGACGATATAATTCTAAACGGTCTGCGATCGCTTGACAACGTTTTTGGGTATCCCAACCCCCACCTAAATTTTGAGGTGCAGCCCAAGCAAAATATTGTCCTGGTTGACTTTGGGGCTGATACATGACTATAAACTGTCCATTGTAGGATTGACAACTAAATCTTGTACTACTGTTAACTGTGGTAGAATTTGGTATAGTGGTTGTAGTTGAACCCGATGGAACTGTAGTCGAACCTGATGGAACTGTAGGAACAACAACTTGAGCAACAGTCACAGCATTCCCAAAAAATAAAGAACAGCCAAGACTACTCAAGAATAACAAACGCAGCGATTGTAAAGACATAAATATAAGCGGTAGTGGAAATGTGTAAATAGCTGATATCTATATTGACCCAGAATATAAGTTTTTAGTTCATGGAAAAACTTGTTTTTTTGGAGACAGCCAGCCAAAAATTGGCTATATATAGCAGAAACCGCCCCAAGCTACGAAGGACTATCAGCAGCTTACAGCGGTTTCTCGATTAGGTTGTAATTCAATAAAAAAAATAGAGAGGTGAACCCGACAGACAATCAATTAAATCCAATCTAAAACACGCTTCCTCAATTTCTAATCCTTGCGGACACTTTAATAACGTAAGTTTCAACACCTCCAATAACAATTTGGTGAGATTCAGGCGAAAACACTTTGACAGGAAGCAAAAACCTAGAATTGATTGCCAAGACACTAGAGCAGGAGGCACAAACTCTAATGGAAAAATTTTGATTTAAGGTTTAACTTTTAACCTTTTTGTACCATGGTCTAAGTCTAGCGCCAGTTTTTTCCTCTGGATTGTATATTTACTAAACTTGAAAGTTATTAATGTATTGTAACAATCATGAAATATTTCTTAAAATTTGCCTAGTCTTGCCTATTCCCTGCTAACGCTATATTAGAGGTTTTATGAGTTATGCACCCATGGAAATTATTATTGGTTGGCTGTACCCCAAATTAATGAGTACCTATGGTGATCGGGGAAATGTGATCACCATAGAACGTCGGGCCCAGTGGCGGGGGTATAATGTGACTGTATTACCCTTGGATCAAAATTCCACGGTAGAAGATATTAAATCAGTAGATGTCATTGTCGGTGGTGGGGCCCAGGACCGTCAACAAGAAATTGTGATGCGGGATTTACAGGGTGCAAAAGCCGAGGCCATGCGTCATAAAATAGAAAATGGTACACCGGGAGTTTTTACCTGTGGTTCTCCTCAACTACTGGGAAATTATTATGAACCAGCTTTTGGAAAAAGAATTGAGGGTTTAGGAATATTGGATTTAGTTTCTGTTCATCCTGGTGAAAATACTAAAAGATGTATCGGTAATTTGGTCATAGAAGTTACAGCTTCCCGGTTAGCAGCAGAATTGCAAGCAATGACAGGGATAAAACCTTATTTAGTCGGGTTTGAAAATCACGGTGGCCGGACTAAATTAGGAAAAGTGGAAGCTTTGGGGCGGGTAGTGTATGGCTTGGGTAATAATGGAGAAGATGGAACAGAAGGAGCGTTTTATCAAAATGCGATCGCTACCTACTCCCATGGTCCATTATTACCTAAAAATCCCTTTGTTGCTGATTGGTTAATTCAAACCGCGTTAAGATTAAAATATCAGCAAGAAATTAAACTTTCATCTTTAGATGATACCTTAGCAATGCAGGGACGAGAAGCAATGTTTAAACGGTTAAAAGTTGATTTACCCAATGCTGAGGGAATCAGAATATAAAATAGTAAAATAGGTGTAGTTTAGATTAAATCAGAATCTCAACTTTAACATTAAACTACATAATTTTTATAGAAAATCAACTTAATTTTCTGTAAAACATCTGATAAGTTACTATAAAAAACCGAAATTGTTTAGTTAGTCATCATTTAAAATCTGTGGAACTTCCTTCTTTACCAGAATTTGATCATCATTCAAACCAGCACATTGATCAGGGTTTAAAAGAATTGCTCAATCGTCTTATCATCAGAATGCAACGAGATGAATTGATCAGACAAACGACAAATCAATTGCGAGAATCTTTAAAGGTTGATCGGGTAGTATTGTATTATTTTTATGGACAATGGCAAGGACAGGTAACATTTGAGTCATTAAGTGCTGATGAGTATTCGATTCTCGGTTCTACAGGCCCTAGTAATTGTTTTAATCATGAGTATGCAATGATGTACTTGGAAAAACGAGTAAGAGCGATCGCTGATATAGAATTAGAAGCGATTGAGGATTGTCATCGTGAATTTCTGCGTAGTATGCAGGTGCGTGCCAATTTAGTAGTACCAATTTTAATACCAAGGGGATTATGGGGACTCTTAGTAGCTCATCACTGTCAAAGTGCGCGTTCTTGGACATTAGCAGATATTGAATTAATGCAAAAGGGAGCGGCAACTTTAGCAACAGATTCTAATATTTTAGAAAGTTAATCACGCAGAAGATTTTGCTGATGTTGATGTTTTTTAGATACAGCAACTTGTATAAAGGTTGAGTACAATGGTCGAGAAGATAAAAGTAAAAAATAATATAAGATCTTACTCAAATAGTGGGTATGAGTGACCTGTACCAGAACAGGTGGATGGGAATTTGTCCTGGGTGTCGAACAAGAGTCTATTTTCCTCATCTCAAAATCAAATCCTAACTCATTGGTGGGAATTTTCACTTTAGTAGTAGAATAACAATGTTAAGTTTTATGTGCCGACATTCAGGATATAAAACAAAACCATACAAAACCTGTAATTTCCGAAGCTTCTTTCATAGCTTTTAACAAGACAACAGTAAAGAGAGGATTTCACAACATGGCATTTACACAACCCCCCTTACCTTTTGCTTCTGACGCTTTAGAGTCTTACGGCATGAAAGCTGAAACCTTTGAGTATCATTATGGTAAACATCATAAAGCTTATGTAGATAATTTGAACAAGCTGGTTGATGGTACAGAGTTAGCTCACAAGTCTTTGGAAGAAGTAATTAAAATCGCTTTTGGTGACTCTACTAAAGCTGGAATCTTCAACAATGCGGCTCAAGTTTGGAATCACTCTTTTTTCTGGAATTGCTTAAAACCATCTGGTGGTGGCGCTCCTACAGGCGCGTTAGCTGCTAAAATCGCTCAGGATTTTGGTAGCTTTGACAAATTCAAAGAAGAATTTTCTACCGCTGCTGCTACTCAATTCGGTAGTGGTTGGGCCTGGTTGGTTGATGATCATGGTACTCTCAAAGTCATGAAAACACCAAACGCAGAAAATCCCCTAGCTCATGGTAAAAAAGCACTGCTGACCATTGACGTTTGGGAACACGCATACTACATTGACTTTAAAAATGCTCGTCCTGCATTCATCAAGAATTTCTTAGATAATTTGGTGAACTGGGATTTTGTCGCTGCAAATTTCGCTGCTTAGATTTTAATGGGTAATGGGTAATGGGTAATTGGTAATTGGTAACTGCTAATATTGTTACTTATTACCCTTTATCCCATACCCAACCCAATGTTATTTAATTTTTTTATTCCAGTTCTATCCTGTAATAAATTCTTGACAGAAATAGCATAATTACGACGAGATTCTTCCCAGTGGTCAGAGTTGTATGATTGTATCAGCAAAAGTGCTTGTTGTTGAAGTTGATAACACCATTTAGGGCTATTAATTGGTCGGTTTGGTTGATCTGGATTTTCCACAACTAAACCCATTTGTACAAACTGGTGCATTGTTTGTCTTCTCACAGTTTCTCGTGTATTTGGTGCGTATTGTTTTCCATAATAATCACGAAACCAATCCATCATTTCAGTAATTCTGCGTTTGGGAGTTGTTGCTTGATTCCAAAAAGTTTCCGGTCGAATATCTGCTAATGCAAGTAAGCACAGTGCGGATCTTTCATTCTGCTGTTCTTTTGGTGCAGAAATTTCTTTCAGAATAGTTAGTGCTTCTTGAATACGTTTACTAGCTTGAATTGCGTTTATTGCTTCACTCATAATTGACAGAGTTTTGTGAACAAGTGTATCAAGTTTTTCCTGGTCAAATACAAATTCATCAATTTGGCTTCCCAGTTGCATCAAATCCTCTTGAGAGGGATATCTAATTTTACGTAAATCTGTTGCATTGACTTGTGTATTACCACTAAACAGCCGAAAATAGTTATCAAATAAAGTTGAATTGAGAAATGCTGTTAAACCTCTTGCTAGGTCAGGATTCATTCCCTTTCCCTTAGCATGATAATAGTTAAGATGATTTTCTATACCCAGCGCGGGTGAATTTATAGGAGAACAGACAGCAGCAAGAATACGACGTTTTTCTTCCTTAGCAGAAAATCGCTTGATTAAAACATACCATCCCGGTTGACTTAACCATTTTTGTGTTTCTTGATTATTTTCAATAGCAATTGATTTTTTCGGTTTTGTGGGAGGAAATAAAACTTTTCCTGGCTTTATAGATTCTGGGTAAATTAGTGGAACACTTTCCTCGTCTAAGCAATTTCTCAAAGCTGATTTAAGACGAAAATCTACAACTTGACCAGTTGAAATTTCTAAACCAAGTTCATCTAATGTAGATGAAAATTTATCTATTTGCACTTTTACAGCATCTTCCAGAGAGTTGGTAAGAATATGAATAAACATCTCAGGATCATTTGTTTCAATAACTTGGTTATATGGAACAAGTCTGATTTCTGAAAAATTATCTAATTCTTGTTCTGAATTAATACTTATTTCTATACATTTAGGTTTAACTTCTGTTTTAGCAGCATGAAAAATAATATTTTCTTGTAAAACATTATCTTCTGCAAAAGCTAAGGAGCGACTTGCAAATATATGAATATTTTCAAATGCCATTTTTTCTAGAAAAGCTTTGCGAAAAGGCCGGAAATAACTACCATTGCAAAAGCTTCTGGGAGTAATTGCAACTATTTCACCATTTTGAGAAAGCTGTAATATGGATAGCCAAACAAATGCACTATATAAATTTACCGTTTCAATTCCCAGCTTTGATAGTATTTTTTTCTCAATTGATTTACTACTTATTTTCTTATAAGGTGGATTTAGAATTGCATGGGTAAAATTCTGAGCATCAGTATTAAAAAGTGGTAAATTGTTTTCTGTAAGACTTCCAATAAAGCTTTCATTTCGTAAACAATAGTCTGCTTTTATTCCCTTGTTTTTTAAAGCATTACAACATTCTATAAGACATTGTTCTAAACAGGGTAAAAAGGTTTCTTCTACTTCATAGGTTGTAATTAAACAACTCTCAATTTGATGAGAATTTATTAATAATCGCTCGACAAAAGCAGCAGTTAAAGACCCAACACCAGCACCAGGATCTAGTAAACTAATATTACCAGATAAATTGTTAAATTGTCCTGCCATAAATCTCGCAACTGGTGCAGGAGTTAGAAACTGACCTAATTCACTTCTTTGTTTTAAGTTCAATCTTGAAGAAAAATGAAATCTATTTATATCTAGAGAATCTGTCAGAAAAGTTGTCATATTATCAATTTATAGAAAGTAAAATGTCCAGAAATTATGAATAATTTGAATAATTTGTTATAATCCGTTCAGGGCTTCATTACTCATGCAGAAAATTATGGTAAAAATACCCCTCCCAACTTCGATAATTCCTCCTTTGACCAACGGGGACAAACTCACCCGTTATGAATTTGAACGGCGATATAATGCCGTATCCAAACCGAAAAAAGCTGAATTAATCGAAGGAATAGTTTATATTATGCCTGCTGCTTTGCGTTTTAGAAGTCATGGACAACCTCATGGTCGCATCCTAACATGGCTTGGTAATTATGAAGCCATGACCCCTGGTGTGGCTTTAGGAGTTGAACCCACAGTCCGGCTAGATTTAGATAATGAACCTCAACCTGATGCAGTTTTGATTATTCTACCAGAAGCAGGAGGTCAAACTCGCATCAGTGAGGATGATTATATTGACGGTCCACCAGAATTAGTTGTAGAAATTGCTGCTAGTAGTGTGGCTATTGACCTCCATGGCAAAAAACAGGCTTATCGTCGCAATGGTGTGAGAGAATATATTGTTTGGCAAGTTTTAGACCAAAAATTAAGTTGGTTTTCCTTACAAGAAGGTGAATATTTAGAACTATTACCTAATGAAGAGGGAATTTTAAAAAGTCGGGTATTTCCAGGTTTATGGTTAGCGGTAAATGAATTATTAACAGGTAATATGCAAGTTGTATTGAATGTTTTACAAGCTGGTTTACAGTCTGTTGAACACGCAGATTTTATAGAGAAATTAGGTAATTTGAAAAGCGATTAGAAATCACGGTTATACATCGGAATTTAAGATACAATAGATTCAAGTGAGTTTATTTTCTCACATGATATTCTTGATGAAACTCTGTATCTATATGATACAGCGTTTTCCGCTCTGATGAGGTACAAAGTTGAATCATGAAACTCTTGTGGTGCGGGCATCTTGCCCGCTAGATATGTAACTCATAACACCGGGAAGTGCTGTATAACTTATAGGACTCAGATATCGGCAGCAAAGCACCCTACAACTAGGATGTCTTATACTATAAAAGTCCCTGATCATGTATCCAACATTTATTTATCGCCAAAATAAAAATATATGACCACTAACCCACCAACTCTCACTTATACTCTGGAAGAAATATTATCTCGTCTGGATCAAAAGATAGAGAAGCAATTTACTGAAGTCAACCAAAAAATGGATCGACAGTTTGCTGAAGTCAATCAAAAAATGGATCGACAGTTTACTGAAGTCAATCAAAAAATGGATCGACAGTTTGCTGAAGTTAACAAAAAACTAGAAACTATTGATGGTAGACTAAATAAACTGGAAATTGGGCAAGCAGAACTATCTGGAGAAATTAAAACTCTAGAGGAAAAAGTTAGTGGTATTGATAAAAGACTAGATAACCAAGAATTTATTAATCGTGGAGTTCTAGTAGCGGTAATTATAGCCTTAATTAGTGGAGTAGTTAAACTATTCGGTTTCTTCCCTACTAGTAAAACTTGACAATTATAATTGTCTGTAATTGTATATAACTAGGTAAACGGAAAAAACCGACATAAGTAACGAAAAGTAAAGTTACCCAAAACCTGTTCCCTGTTCCCTGTTCCCTGTTCCCTTGTCATAACGACAATTTTTAACGCCAACCTACTTAGTATGTTTGCAGAGGAATCAATTAATTCCGATTACCATTTAGGGTCAAGTGACAATTTTTCTATTCCCATTTCTCAAGTTAATGATGCTTCTATTGCCCCTAAAGCAGCAGTGAAATCACCGCAATTTGTTGTCTTACCTAGTGTTGGGGTAGAGACTGTGAATCTTACTCCCGTTCCCTGGTAGGAAAGGGTTTGAGGGTTTGAAACTGTTACCTGATATAAATTCCTATAACTGACTAATGAGTAAAACAATTGTTGTTAAAATCGGCACTTCTAGCTTAACCCAACCGGAAACGGGACAATTAGCCCTTTCTACCATTGCTACTTTAGCAGAAACTCTCTGTGATTTGAGACAACAGGGACACCGAGTAATTTTAGTTTCTTCCGGTGCTGTTGGGGTAGGTTGTGGACGCTTAGGTTTAATGGAACGTCCCAAAACTATCGCTTTAAAACAGGCTGTAGCGGCGGTGGGACAAGGAAGATTAATACGTATATATGATGATTTATTTAGTATAATACAACAGCCGATTGCCCAAGTATTATTAACGAGAGCAGATTTGGTACATCGTAGCCGCTATCTTAATGCTAATAACACTTTTCAAGAATTACTAAATTTAGGAGTAATTCCGATAGTCAATGAAAATGATACAGTAGCTGTAGAAGAATTAAAATTTGGTGATAATGATACCCTGTCTGCGTTGGTAGCTAGTTTAGTAGAAGCAGATTGGTTATTTTTATTAACGGATGTTGATAGATTATACTCTGCCGATCCGCGTTTTGTACCCGATGCTAAACCTATTAGCTTGGTTAGTAGTATGCAAGAACTGACAGATTTGCAGATTCAAACCGGTGGCCAGGGTTCTCAATGGGGAACAGGAGGGATGATGACTAAAATTTCTGCGGCCAGAATTGCGATCGCTGCGGGTATCCGCACAGTCATTACCCAAGGACGGTTTCCCCGGAATATTGCCAAAATTATGCAAGGGGAACTGATAGGAACACATTTTATACCTCAACCAGAACCAACTTCAGCCCGAAAACGTTGGATAGCTTACGGTTTAATTCCCAGTGGTAAATTATACTTAGATTCAGGAGCGATCGCGGCTATTACTAAAGGGGGAAAATCTCTATTAGCAGCGGGAATTAAAGCCCTAGAAGGAGAATTTGACAATCAAGCCGCAGTACAATTATGTGATAGTCATGGCTATGAAATTGCTAGGGGATTAGTGAATTATAATAGTCGGGAATTAGAGCAAATTTGCGGCCGACATTCACGGGACATTCCAGAAATTTTAGGTTATGCAGGGGTGGATACTGTGATTCACCGAGATAATTTAGTTTTGATTTAAGAATGTCTTTTGGGGGATTACAAGTAGTTTATCGAACTACAAAGGCACAGAGGAAACGGAGGAATGAGGTTGAACAATGAGGTTGAATTCTGTTCCCTGTTATATGATCATCTTTTGACTTATTGTCAATTAAAATAGCAGATGTTCCTCTGTATTTAATATATTGTGAATCTACTCCGTTTAATCCCAATTTTTGATAATTCTGTTTCTAGCTGGGGTTTAGAAGCCCGATTATTACGCTGGCTAACATTAATGTGGATGTTTATTGGTTTAATTATCCTGTTTTCTGCTTCCTATCCCGTTGCGGATGATCGTCAAGGTGACGGTTTATATTATTTCAAACGTCAAATTATTTGGGCTATAGCTGGTTTAATTATTTTCAATATCATTGTCAATCTACCATTACGAAAAATTTTGGGTGTTTCTCATTGGTTTTTGATATTTTTCCTGCTGTTAATTTTCATGACATTAATTCCAGGATTAGGAAAAAAAGCTTTTGACGCTGCTAGGTGGATAGCTATTGGTCCAATTCCTATCCAACCATCAGAATTAATTAAACCATTTTTAGTTTTACAAAGTGCAACACTTTTTGGTAAGTGGGAAAAACTTACCTGGGGAATTCGTTTGTCTTGGTTGGGTGTTTTTTGTCTTGTGCTTTTAGGGATTTTAGCCCAACCTAATTTAAGTACAACTGCACTTTGTGGAATGACAATTTGGTTTATTGCTTTAGCATCAGGAATACCATATAAGTACCTGGGAGGAACAGCTTTAGGTGGTGTGCTATTAGCATTAATCAGCATTAGCATGAAGGAATATCAACGCAAACGTATTATGTCTTTTATGAATCCTTGGGCTGATGCTACAGGAGATGGTTATCAGTTGGTACAAAGTTTATTGGCTGTAGGTTCGGGTCAAATTTGGGGATCTGGATTTGGACTTTCTCAACAAAAGTTATTCTATTTACCAATTCAAGATACTGATTTTATCTTCGCCATTTTTTCGGAAGAATTTGGTTTTGTTGGCGGTATTTTATTATTACTAATGTTAGCAATATTTGCAACTTTAGGCTTAATTATCGCCCTCAAATCTAAAAATCTGATTTCCCAATTAGTCGCAATTGGTGTGGTATTTGTCATGGTTGGACAATCATTATTACATATTGGTGTAACTACAGGTGCGTTACCAACTACAGGTTTACCCCTACCTATGTTTAGTTATGGTGGTAATTCTATGATTGCTAGTTTACTATCTTCTGCTTTATTAATTCGAGTCGCTAGGGAAGGTAGTGAAGCTGAAGTAGTACCTTTACGAACGACACAACGGGAAAAGCGATCAAGAAGGGGACTATTTTAAGTTTATTAATGTTAGATTCCCGATTTATTAAAGAAGTTGGGAATCTGACTTTTCCAACAGTACAAATAAAAAAACCCCCAAGGGGGGGACTGTAGGTTATTCCAGTGGAGTGAACAACTAAGTAATAAATACCTACAGTAAATAGAGTAACCCGAATAAAACAATCCAAATTACATCTACAAAGTGCCAGTAAATTTCCGCCGCTTCAATGCCAAAGTGATTTTTATTACTGTAGTGTCCCGGAGTAAGCGATCGCCACAAAACTGCTACAATTGCCAAAACACCGATAGTAACGTGCAAACCGTGAAAACCGGTTAAAACATAAAAGGCACTAGCGAATAAATTAGTAGTCAGACCGAACTCTAAATGACTATATTCATAAACCTGACCCGCCAAAAAAACAGCACCCATAAGCGCGGTAATTACCAACCAAAGGCGCATTCCCTTAGTATCATTCTTTTTGATAGCAGTATCAGCATTGTGCATAACAAAACTACTAGCTATCAAAATAGAAGTATTCACAGTGGGTAACAACAATTCCAACTCTGGCGTTCCCGCTGGTGGCCAGACAGGAATAGTAGAACGGTAAGTCAGGTATGCACCAAACAAACCCATAAAAATCATCCCCTCGGCCACCAAAAACATAAACAGACCAAATAAACGATGATCTGGGTGTGCTTCGTGACCAGAAACTGATTGATGATGATTTAACTCAGTATTAGTCGCCTCAATAATTTGACCTTGCATAAATTATTAAATTTGGTAATGGGTAATTGGTTAAAAGTTTTTAGCGTTGCTGAACTGAGGTAAATCAAAAGACCCTATTTCTTACTCTCCGCGCCTTTGCGCCTCTGGGAGAAAAAATTCCTTTATTCAGCAACGCCAAATTCTCTCTTTCCTTAAAGTGCTGATTCAATTTGGGGAGTTAACACGGGTTCAACTTCAACTCGTTCCTTACTCACCCCATAATCATAAGGGCCAGTAGTCAAAACTGGCAGAGTTTCAAAATTCTCGATACTAGGAGGAGAACTAGTCATCCATTCTAAAGTTAATGCTTGCCAAGGATTATTACCAGCTTTTTCGCCATAGAACCAACACCAAACGGCATTAATGATAAATGGTAAGGTAGAGACGGCTAATATATAAGATCCCCAGGTGCAGATTTCATTCAAAGCGGTGAATTTAGGATCATATTCAGCAATACGGCGGTTCATACCCATTAATCCCAGTTTGTGCATGGGTAAGAATGTCATATTCAGACCAACCATGGTTAAAGCGAAATGCACTTGACCCCAAAATTCATTCATTTTCCGTCCCGTCATTTTCGGGAACCAGTGGTAAATAGCCGCGAAAATGCCTAACACGCTACCACCGAATAAGACATAGTGGAGATGTGCTACTACAAAGTAAGTATCGTGAACGTGAATATCAAAAGGAACTGCGGCCAACATCACACCGCTAATACCACCAATCACAAAAGTTGCTAAAAAGCCCATAGCAAACAACATGGCGCTAGTAAAGCGGATTTTACCACCCCAGATAGTTGCTAACCAACCGAAAATTTTAATTCCAGTGGGGACAGCGATGATCATGGTAGTGATCATAAAAAACATCCGTAGCCAGCCAGGGACACCGCTGGTAAACATATGGTGCGCCCAGACGATTAAACCTAAGAAACTGATAGCTAGAGATGAGAAAGCGATCGCTTTATAGCCAAAAATCGGTTTTCGGGCGTGAATTGGCAGAATTTCCGAAATTGCCCCAAAGAAAGGCAAAATCATGATGTAAACTGCTGGGTGGGAATAGAACCAGAACATATGTTGATAAACAACAGGATCTCCTCCACCACTGGGGTTAAAAAACGTTGTTCCGGCCAACAAATCAAAACCCAGTAAAATCAAAGCCGCAGCCAATACAGGTGTAGATATTAATACTAGTGCAGAAGTTGCCACCATTGCCCAACAAAACAAGGGCATTTGATAGATACCCATGCTAGGAACTCGCATTTTCACAAGAGTGACGAGAAAATTAATCGCCCCCAAAATGGAAGAAGTTCCCAAAAGCAACACACTCATAATCCAAATACCCTCACCTACCTGGCCTGTCACCAAACTCAGGGGGGGGTAGGAAGTCCAACCAGCATCAGGGGCATCACCTACAGCTAAACTAGCAATTAGTAGAATACCTGCGGGGGGAACCATCCAAAAAGCCACAGCATTCAGGCGAGGAAATGCCATATCTCTGGCCCCAATCATCAGCGGGATTAAATAGTTAGCAAATCCCGCTCCCGTTGGCACAATCCACAGAAAAATCATGATTGTGGCATGGAGTGTAAACAGGCTGTTATAGATTTCTGGTGTGACAAAATCTACCTCTGGAGTGCGTAATTCTGTTCGCACTAAATCAGCCATTACGCCGCCAATGCAGTAAAAAATAAACGAAGTGACTAAGTATTGAATCCCAATCACCTTATGATCTGTACTAAAACCAAAAAAGTCTCGCCAATGCCTTTCTTTATGTTCTTGAGTATGATTGTGGTTGGGATCGGTTTCTTGTAATTGTGCCTGTGTCATATTTTAAAGAAGTTAAGGGTGCGTTTAAAACCACGTCTACACAGTCAAAATCCAGATTATGTGTGGGTTAAATTACTTAATTTTTCATTAGTCCACTTGCGTGGACTTTGTTTGTGTAGCCATGAATTATATTCGCTGTATTTTGTAATTTCCTACTTAATTTGATGCAAAATTTCTGAATTAATGCCCATATTCTGAGTATAAGGAGAAAGGAATTTATCAGCAGTCATAGCCACCGCTTCATTGGGTATATTCTTACTGGCAATTAATTGTTCTTGCAGCCATTGATCAAAAGCCTCCTGTGTCTCCACTACCACTGGGCTTTTCATGACCCCGTGATAAGGTCCACACAATTCAGCACAAATTAAATTATATTCACCCGTTTTTGAGGGAGTAAAACGCAAATTTGTTTGTCTACCAGGAATAGCATCCTGTTTAAGCCGAAATTCGGGAATCCAAAACGCGTGGATGACATCATTAGCCGTCAAGTTAATTTCTACGGTTTTACCAATGGGTAAATGAAGTTCACCAGTTGTCACTTCCGTGGCTGGATAGGTAAATAACCAAGCATATTGGAGTCCAGTCACATTGACAGTTAATTCCGCTGGTTTAATACCAGTCTCGGAATTATCATCTAATTGTGCTACTTGTACAGATGCTTCCTTCAAGGTAGCGGCCATAGCCGTTCCCGGCATATTCATGGATTCTTCCATCATCGGCATCGGTGCGGCATGAGCCGAATGGGGATCAAAACCGCCCATGTTATTGTATACATCAAAACTGTAGACAGAAATACCGATAACGATAATTGCGGGGATCGCCGTCCAGAGGATTTCTAGAGGCACATTACCTTCAATTGCTGGACCATCTTCATTGTCACCAGCACGACGACGATATCTAATAACGGCGTAAATTAAAACACCTTCAACAATCAAAAATATGCCTGTAGAAACAGTCATCATGGCATTGAATAGACCATCTACCAAGGGGGCTTCATCGGAGGCCGCTGTAGGCAACAGACCGTGATTTTGACCGTACCAGAGACTTGTGAGGGTGAGGACAATGCCAATGAGTAATGTCCAGATTGTACTTGGAATTTTCATGGCGGATTTTTTATCAATTAACTAATTTATCTTAAAGTTACTTCAACCTTGAGTTACGCACCGCGCCCTAATGAACCACAAAGACGGGAAGATCACGAAAGAGAGAGGCTTTGGGAGATATTTGGGGTAGGTTTTGTTCACTGACAAAAGTGACCCCACTTACTAAGGTAATGCAGGGTATGAGATATAGTATGCGCTGGTCTGAAATCTTTATTAATTTTTTGGATTAGGATCACAATTTTGAGTACAAGGGAGATAAGTTATCCGTCCCCAGATTAAATGGCAATTTAGCCGAAAAATTCGCAGAAATTCCCATTTCTCAATGTTTCTACCCAGTTGAATCCTAACTTTTTTCCTCCTCCTTCCCTGTTCCTATCTGCAAAACAGCACAAAATCTTACAGCTAAAACTAGCTAAAGTGATCCAAAGTATAAGGGAAAGCCGATTTCTACATTCTGACCTATAGGTTAGGGTGAATGGAGGCACTAAATCAAAATACAAAATTTCCCACTCTTCAAAGCACAAGCAGTCTCAAGGTATTGTTAATGAACGAATTTGTCTTAGAACCACAAAATCAAGCGGCAAAAGTTAGACAACAGCCCCAGGACATGATTCGTCGCTTGGTGTGGAAAATCTGCATAGCCACCTTAATTTTAATGGCTATAGGCAGCGCCACCCGCGTCATGAATGCTGGCCTTGCTTGTCCTGACTGGCCTTTATGCTATGGGGAATTAGTTCCAGCCCAGCAAATGAATCTCCAGGTGTTTTTGGAGTGGTTTCATCGTCTAGATGCGGCTTTAATTGGCTTTAGTGCGATCGCCCTTTGTAGTTTATCTTGGTGGCATCGTTCTTCTTTACCCAAGTGGCTACCTTGGGCTTCTACATTCGCTTTATTTTTAATTGTCTTCCAAGGGATTTTGGGAGGACTGACTGTAACTGAATTGTTACGGTTTGATATCGTTACTGCCCATTTGGGAACAGCACTGCTATTTTTCACCACTTTGTTAATTATCGGTACAAGTCTGGCCTCTTATCAAGGAACGGGAACAGTAGGTAAGTTACCCGTGCTGGGTTTAACTGCTACCATTTGTGTCTACTTACAAAGTCTACTCGGTGCTTTAGTGGGTTCTCGCTGGGCTTTACACCAGTGTTTGGCAGGTGAACAACTTTGTGATGTCATGTACAGCCATATTTTTGGCTTAGTACCCCCAACTATAGCTACTTTGGCGGTGGTATTGATTTCTTGGCGCACACCAGCGCTACATCCTGTTTTGCGGAAACTGGCCAATATGGCGGGTGGTTTGTTGATTTTACAACTTTTATTGGGTGTGGCTACCTTCCGCTTACATTTACAAGTTGAACCTCTCACTGTTTCTCACCAAGCTATCGGTGCAACTTTACTCGGTACTTTGGTGGTATTTACAGTTTTATCACTGCGGGATTCATTGACTCCCACTCACAGCCCAAATCCATAAAGCCACATCTTCATATTGCTACCAAAAAGCGCTTTGCTGACCAGTTCTTGAAAAATAAGGAAAAAGCCCAACATGATTGAGACTAATGTCTCTCGTCGTCAGCACGACACATTTCTCCAAGTCGTTCACAGTTACTACCAGTTAACCAAACCCCGAATTATCCCCCTGCTATTAATCACTACTGCTGGAAGTATGTGGATAGCTGCCCAGGGAGAGGTAGATCCTTGGTTGTTAATTATTACCATGATTGGTGGGACTTTGGCCGCAGCCAGCGCCCAAACTATTAACTGTATCTATGACCGCGATATAGATTATGATATGGAGCGTACACGCCACCGTCCCCTACCTTCTGGTAAGGTACAACCCCGTGATGCTTTAATTTTTGCCATCGTTCTGGCTGTCCTTTCTTTTACTCTCCTCACCGTATTCGCCAATCTCCTAGCCGCATTTTTAGCCTTCTCTGGCATCATCTTTTATGTTTTAGTCTATACTCACTGGCTTAAACGTCATAGCACTCAAAATATCGTCATTGGTGGCGCTGCCGGGGCAATTCCCGCTTTAGTTGGTTGGGCTGCGGTGACAGATACTTTAAGTTGGGCTGCTTGGTTAATTTTTGCCATTGTCTTTTTGTGGACACCCCCCCATTTCTGGGCTTTGGCTTTAATGATTCGTGATGATTACGCTAAGGTTGGGATACCAATGTTACCTGTGGTGGCAGGGGATCAAGCCACGGTACGACAAATTTGGTTTTATACGGTAATTACTGTCACTGCTACTATATTGCTGTTTTATCCCTTACACGCCAGTGGTATTGTCTATGCTGTTATTGCCTTGACTTTAGGCGGTGTATTTGTCCATAAGTCTTGGCGCTTATTGCAAAATCCCGAAGACAAAACCATAGCGCGGGAGTTATTTTTATACTCCATTTCCTACATGATGCTGTTGTGTTTAGGAATGGTGGTAGACAGTTTACCTGTTACTCATCATTTGCTAACTATAGTGCTGCATTACTTACACTTGTAGAAACATTTGATCTAAACTTGTTTACAAGTGTGCTATGGTCAAAATTGAGAACATGACCAAAATAGGGGTAATTAATGAATTACCCCTAAAAAATTAATTATATATTTTAAAATTTGAAAAAATATGAATCAACCTATTTTGCAATTTATAGAAAGTCGAAATTATAAAAACTTATCCTTATCTCGGCCAGTAGAATTAGAAAAACTCAATATCTTTATAGGTTCTAATGGTTCAGGTAAAAGCAACTTTATCAGTTGTTTAAAATTTTTGAAAGACTGTTTAACTACAATCCCTGATGAAAGTCGTGGAGTAAGTAGTTTTGAAGATGCAGTTAGTAAAATGGGGGCTGATAGAATTTTAGATAATACTGTAGAAAGTCCTGCTGTTATCAATTTTGCATATTGTTTTTCACAACTATTATCAAATGAACAACTTCCCGAAAAATCTAGCACAATGCTAACTTTAAGCCTATTTGTTGATAGGAAGAAAAATAAAGTAAGTCTTACTCAAGAGTTTTTATGTAGTGGACAAGATTTAAATGAATTGGAATCACCACCTTTTTACTATTATAAATTTCATGATAGAGAAGTTGGTAAAGGGGCTGTATCAGTTTATAATACACCTGGACAAAATACAGGCACACACTTTGAGAGATTAGATAATATACCCACTAATGCTTTAGGTTTGACCATACTGCCCAGATTACTAGAAAATAGCCAATATTCACCGGATAATACACCTGCCTACAGAACGAGAAGAGATTTAGTAGAATTTATTTCCCAATGGCAATTTTATAATGCCAATAATATGGAATTAAATCAAATTAGAACCTCAGAACCAAAAATTGGCGGTAGTGATATTCATTTATCTATATCCGGTGATAACTTACCTTTAGTATTAGATAATTTGATTGAGCAAGATATAGATTTTGAAAATAGTATTAACCAAGCAATGAAATCTATTTTACCTAAAACTCGTCGTCTTTGTCCTATCCGTTCAGGTCGCTTATCATTAACTGTAGAATGGTATTTTGAAGATACTAAAGAACCATTTTATTTAAGTGAAATGTCAGATGGAACTGTAAGAATGTTATGTTGGGCAACTATATTACATTCACCTTTACTACCTTCATTGTTAGTTATTGATGAACCAGAATTAGGTTTGCACGTTTCATGGATGCCAATTTTAGCAGAATGGATAAAACAAGCATCAAGAAAAACCCAAATAATTATTACCACACATAGTCCTGATTTATTAGATCATTTTACAGATTGTTTAGAGAATGTTTATTGTTTTTATTCTGAAGATAAAACCCATTTTTCTATGAAAACACTTTCTCAAGAAATGCTTGATGAAAAACTGAAAGAAGGTTGGGAACTAGGTGATTTGTACCG
>LJOT01000612.1 GCA_001672075.1 Anabaena sp. CRKS33 | reverse complement strand
GTAGTTAGATACTCAATCAAACTTTCTTGACACATATAATGGACAATTTCTTTAGGAGTGTAATATGCACCCTTATCTTTATTATCTTCCAATAAATTCTCAAAAATATGACCTAACATTTCCGGGTCAACAGCTATAGTATGATCATCAGGATCATCTTCATAGATAGTAAAATTATATTGATCAAAAAAGTTAAACAGATTTGCAAATAAATGATCAGGAAAAATTAAATGACGATATTTTGGATTATCTTCCTCAAATAAACCTCCATTTAAGTAGGGTATTCTACAAGGTTGATTTTCACCAAGTTGAATTAAATCCTGAGGACGTTTTGTATTTAAAGTATCAAAAAATAGCACAGATAAAAAATCTTGATAAAAAAGTTCTTTATGGGTAAAATTCTCAAATTGATTAGTTAAAAAATGATCATCACCATTTCCCCAAGTTTCATGTGCTGGGACACCTAACCAGCCTTTTTTCTGGATAAAATATAAAAAGACAATCCTTCCCAATAATTTTTTATTAAAATCACGAATTGTTTTTTCATTACCATTAAAGATGGTTTGGTAAATTCCTGGTTGGGAAATGATATATTTACAGAATATCTCATAATGTTTTTTATATTCCTGGAAAAATGTTTGAGAAAGTTTTTCTACGGAAAACGCTTCTTTAATATCATCTAAAGTAGCTTTATTACCTTTATTAATAATGCGTTCAAACCGTTCTACCGCAGTTTTAATACTTTCACCCTCACCTAATATATAGGTATAGCGTTTAGGTTCGGTGGTGATTTTTATAAATTCTCCCTCTGGGTCATATCCGGTTAATTCGGAAACGTAGGTAAAACGCCAATTTGTATTTTCTGGATGATAATAAACAATGAAAGCAGCATCAATATTTTGCCAATATTTACGCAATAAATTTCTTAATCCTACCCGATTTCGTTCTAAGATAATACCATTTGCTAGGGTGACTTCATAAACTGCGATTTGTCTATCAATACCATTTTCGTCAAGTAATATATAGCCTAATTTTTGAGCATTGGTAGC
>LJOT01000611.1 GCA_001672075.1 Anabaena sp. CRKS33 | reverse complement strand
CGCTTCCACCAAAACCACAGCCGGGGCTTTAATATACAATTGCTCTGGAGAGCGACTAATCAGAAAATCAACATAACCCGTCAAATCAACCTCTGGCTGTACGTTGAACTCTTCGCCGGAAAAGACGCTAATTTGTCCATGAAGCTGACGTTTGACTTCTAGTAAAACGGGATTGATGATGCCTTCAGAACGCGCTTTTTCACTACCTACTGCAACTGCCCAAGGTAGGGTTTCTTTCAAGGTATCTTGAAGCAAAGAACTCGGATTAAATGGGGAAATCTCTGGTAGAAAGCGATCGCCTTCAACAATTGTCAGTTGAAAATCATCTACAGCTTTACTCAAAGTAAATTTACTATAAGGCATAAAAATTTTCTCCATCTGTCGCTCAAGACTCTAACTCTCAATCACATCACTAAAATAACTCCGATACAATTGACAACGCGGTTCTACTTCATTCCCCGCCAGCTTCACCAAACCCATACTCTGTAACTGATAAGCTGATATTGTTTCTAATTTCACTGGTTCAGTAGCAGAAATCACTGTTTGCAATGCTGTAATTAGTTTTGGTTCTTCTCGCAAATTCAACCAAAATTGTCTTAAATGATAGCTATAAATACCTGCGTCAGTTCTAGCCCCTACTAAAAATTGATCAAGAGTTAAAGACAGTAATATCAGGATAACTTTATTGTTGAGCCAATTCCCTCGCCAAAGGTACAAGATATAGGTAAGATAAATTAGTTGCTATTTACCAACCCTCCGGGAGTTAGTTCTATGTTGAGTTTAAAAATTGCTGTTTATATCGTTGTCGGCTTTTTTGTGAGTATCTTCATCTTCGGGTTTTTGTCCAATGACCCAGCCCGTAACCCCGGTCGTCAAGACTCAGAATAAATATACAACAAATCACCTCTAGTGGCCGGAAGGTAGAAACAGGCTAATATGTAATTCAACCTTCCGGCTATTTTTTGCTTTTTGATCAGCTTAATTGCCTCAAAATATGTTTCATCCAGTCCTTCCACCTCAACCACCGCCAAATCTTGTATCGTCAAAACC
>LJOT01000610.1 GCA_001672075.1 Anabaena sp. CRKS33 | reverse complement strand
TTCCCTGAGTCATGCCCAATGGCATGGTTGTACACCCACTGATTTAATATTTCCTTTCTTCTTATTCATTGTTGGTGTAGCAATGACCTTTTTTCTGTCAAAATATACAGCAGAGAACAAACCTAACAAAGCAGTTTATTTACACATTCTCCGTCGCGCTGCTATTTTATTTATTTTAGGTTTACTATTAAATGGTTTTTGGAATCAAGGTATTTGGACATTTGATTTAAGTAGTATCCGTTTTCTGGGGGTATTGCAACGAATTGCTTTAACTTACCTATTTGCATCTTTGATAGTTTTAAAATTACCTCAGAAAAGTCAATGGTTAGTAGCAGGAGGATTACTAATTGCTTATTGGTTGATAATGATGTATATTCCTGTTCCTAATTATGGTGCGGGATTGCTAACGAGAGAGGGTAATTTTGGCGCGTTTATTGATAGATTAATTATTCCCAAAGCACATTTATATAAAGGTGATGGGTTTAATTTTATGGGAGATCCTGAAGGACTTTTTAGCACTATTCCAGCCATAGTTAGCGTTTTAGCTGGGTATTTTACTGGACAATGGATCAAAGATAAAAAACAGGCTACTTCACAAACTAGCATGGATTTAGTATTATTTGGTTTGTGTTGTTTAGTAATTGCAATTATTGGGGATGTGGTATTTCCTATTAATAAGAAAATTTGGACGAGTTCCTATGTTTTATTTACCACTGGTTGGGCGTTAATGTTATTAGCAGCTTGTTATGAAATGATAGAAGTGAGGTTAATAAAACGCTGGAGTAAACCTTTTGAAATTATGGGACTAAATGCGATCGCTCTTTTTGTTGCTTCGGTAATTTTAATTAAAATTACAGTAAAAACCCAAATTGGTACAGGTGAAAATGCCATTAGTATCTATAATTGGATTTATCAAAATATTTTTGCATCTTGGGCGGGAAATTTCAACGGTTCATTTTTATTTGCACTTGTTACCGTCTTATTTTGGTATGGTATTGCTGTTTTGATGTATCAGAAACGCTGGTTTATTAAAGTGTAAATTTTGCTCAGGAA
>LJOT01000059.1 GCA_001672075.1 Anabaena sp. CRKS33 | reverse complement strand
GATGCTTTTAAGGATGCAATCTGACTATTAAAACTGGTGAAAGTAGCAGTTTGTACTGTAGCACTGGCAACACCACCAGCAATATTAATAATGCTAACAGAACCTTCTGGATCAACTGAAGTAGCTTGGCCGTAGCTGTTGGGTTCTCCCTCATTGGCCACTAATACCTTTGTGCCATCAGGGGTAAAGGTCAGCATATCTGGCAATGCACCCACATCTACTGCATTGATCAAGCTACCATTGCCGGCATTAAAGAAGGCGACTTTACCAGTTAGTTGGGCTGAAGTTGTAGTATTCTGCACAGCATAAGCCACAGCAACCACACCATTTTTCACTGCCACACTGTTGGGAATTAATGCCGTACCCGTAGGAGGTGTGATTGTGGGGGTTAAAGTACCAGTCACAGTTAGAGAACCTGTACTGCTGACGGTGTAAATGTCAACGGTATTACCAGCAACGACGAATAGCCGTTTGCTAACCGGGTCAAAAGCCGATATTTCCGCCCCATTACTACTGGTAATGCCACCGACTTTGGTTAAAAAACTGGAGTCGTTGTTGGTAATAGTAATATTTTGGGAAGTTGTCGCCCCTAAAGAAATGCCCGCAGATGGTGTACTAATTGTTAAAGTTGCGGTTTCTGTTCCTTCAACTATGGCATCATCCGCTACAATAAAGGAGACAGAACCGGAAGTTTGCCCATTGGCAATAGTAATTGTGTTTTTGCTGAGATAATAATCACTGGCTGTAATTCCAGTCCCTGATACTCCTAAATTTACTGTTTGATCACCGGAAACAGCACTGGAGGCTGTAGCGGTAACGGTAATAATTGTTGTTCCTGTTTCTGTGCCAGTAGTGCTACTAACGGATAGATTAACAACAGGAGAAAGACTGAAGTTGCTAATATTAACCATCTGATTTTAAAGTAAAAGTAATTTAATTTATTCACAGTTTAAATAAGTTCAGGTTAAAAAATGGTTAAACTTAAATAAAAACAGGTTTCTATTCATCCTCAGGTTCTAAATCTTCTACTGTCAGTTCTTGATGGGGAACAGCAGCAATAATCGCATCTATGACTTTAGATACTGGTAATATCTCTATGCCAAGATCAGGAAATTTTGTGCCTTTGGGAACTATAGCTCTTTTAAATCCCAATTTGGCAGCTTCTTTTAACCGTAGTTCCATTTGAGACACTGTTCGCACTTGTCCCCCTAATCCTACTTCTCCAATTAAAACTGTACTAGGGTCAACTATTCTATCACGAAAACTGGCAACGATCGCTACGGCAATTCCTAAATCTACTGCTGGTTCTTCTACGTTTAATCCCCCCGCAGAGGCAACGTAGGCATCTAATTTGGACATGGGTACTCCCACTCGTTTTTCCAATACGGCAAGTATCTGGACTAAGCGGTTATAATCTATGCCTGTACCCGCCCTGCGCGGAGATGGGTAACTGGTAGGACTAACTAAGGCCTGTAATTCTACTACTATTGGCCTCGTCCCTTCACAAGCCACGACAATGGCCGTACCCGGAGCAGGATCATCACGATTGCCTAAAAATAGCTCGGAAGGGTTCTCAACTTCCTTTAATCCTTGAGACACCATTTCAAATATACCAATTTCGTGGGTTGCTCCGAAACGATTTTTTACAGTTCTTAATAATCTGTGGGAAGCAAAGCGATCGCCTTCAAAGTATAATACGGTATCAACTAAATGTTCTAATACCCTTGGACCGGCAATCGTCCCTTCCTTAGTCACATGACCAACAATTAGCATAGTAATATCCTCATGTTTTGCCACTTTCATCAAGGCTGCTGTACATTCCCTGACTTGAGTAACTGAACCTGGTGCTGATGTCAAAGCTGGTAAAAATACTGTTTGGATACTATCGATTACAGCTACATTCGGTTTGAGGGAATCTATTTCTCGCAAAATTTCCTCTAAATCCGTTTCTGGCAATACATACAAATCCGCGCCTATACTATCAGGATCTATGGGTTTTTCAGTATTTTTGACTATTTCGCTATCATCTTCCGTAACTACAGTAGGAGATTTGGACATTCCCAACCGAGAAGCACGCAATTTTACCTGTTGTCCTGATTCTTCTCCGGTGACGTAAAGAATGCGGTATTTTTGCGCCAGTTGGTTAGATACTTGCAGCAGTAAAGTAGATTTACCGATACCAGGATCACCTCCAATTAGCACCATCGAACCAGGAACAACTCCACCGCCTAAAACTCGATCTAATTCACCATACCCCGATTCCCAACGAGCAATTTGCCTATCACTAATTTGATCAAAAGTCAAGGCTGATCTGGCTTTAGCTGGTTTAGTGTTAGACCTAGCATTACCCTGAGTAGTGTGCCAATTTCCCACACCTCCCCGACTAGGTATATCCCCGATAAAAGAACTAATATCCTGTTCAACTAAAGAATCGTAAGTGTCGCAATTAGAGCATTTTCCGAACCATTGGGAAAATTCTGCTGCACAATTACTACAGATATAAATAGTTTTTGCCTTAGCCATACTGAATTTTTATTTAATAATCTTAATTTTTGCTTAATTTTTGGAAAAACCGAAAATTCAATCATAGGAATAGTTAGAGCTTTTTCCCAATCAATTGAGAGAATGATATCTTAATATTATGATATTAAAATTAATCATGAGAAATTTTAGTTAAGGAGCATGACAAAACTTGGAAAGTCATAAAGAAAAAATCCTGGTGGTAGACGACGAAGCCAGTATTCGTCGGATTTTGGAAACACGCCTTTCCATGATTGGCTATGATGTGGTGACAGCAGGGGATGGTGAGGAAGCTTTAGAAATGTTTCGCAAGGCTGAACCAGACCTGGTCGTTTTAGATGTAATGATGCCAAAACTAGATGGTTATGGTGTTTGTCAAGAATTACGCAAGGAATCAGATGTCCCCATTATTATGCTCACTGCTTTGGGAGATGTGGCAGACCGCATTACTGGATTAGAATTAGGTGCTGATGATTATGTGGTCAAGCCATTCTCACCCAAGGAATTAGAGGCGCGAATTCGTTCAGTTTTACGCCGCGTAGATAAAATAGGTGTAAATGGTATTCCTAGTTCTGGTGTTATCCATGTCAGTAATATCAGAATTGATACTAATAAACGTCAAGTTTATAAGGGTGATGAGCGTATTCGCTTAACTGGTATGGAATTTAGCTTATTAGAATTGTTAGTCGGTCGTTCCGGTGAACCTTTTTCCCGTTCGGAAATTCTGCAAGAGGTGTGGGGATATACTCCCGAACGTCATGTAGATACTCGCGTTGTGGATGTTCATATTTCCCGTTTACGGGCAAAGTTAGAAGATGATCCTAGTAACCCGGAATTAATTATCACCGCTAGAGGAACTGGTTATCTTTTCCAACGCATATTAGAACCTGGAGAAGAGTAGGAAGAGTGGGAGGCTGGGGAGATGATTTTTTCTCATTTTTTCTCATACTCCGTACTCCGCATTCCGCACTTTACACTCTTGTATTTTTTTACTATTTTCTACCCTGGTATATTATTTACTAGTGGATTTTTGTAGTTTTGGGTGTTTAATTACCAATGCTGCATAACATAAGTTAACTCATTTGTCAATAGTATGTTTGTTCTCCCAGTCAACTTACATAATTTCTGGAAAAATTTTGGACTAAACTTCTTTCAGAGATTGCTGCTAATTTGTAAAGTTTTGTATTTTTTTTCGTTATTGATTTCTGAAACAACTATGAATAAAGGGTTTTGGAAGTTGGTTGCATAGACAAAGGCAAAATTGACAATATTGACCCAATTATGAAATTCTCAATAATTATAGCAAATCGCCGAAAGTATTGCAAGCTCGTTAGTAAATAAAAATAATTCTCAATTAATTCTTAAGAAAATCTAAAGTTGAATTTTCACCAGTTATGAATATTAAAAGTATATTCGTCTTTTCATAAGTTTTAATTATGATTTCTTGTTAACCAAGGACTACCCGGTGATAATAGGAAAACTAACCTCAAAGTACACTAGCAAAAAGAGTTTAAAAAGGATTATGTAAAATGCTATCGGTATCAACGTTAAAGTATCTGTTAATCACTAATAAATAAGTAATAAATAAGTAATGACTAAATCTGATCCTAATCGAGTTTTGCGGCGTTTACCCTTAGTAGTTGGAGGTTTAGGTGCTATACTATTGTTAGTAAATCGGTTGTTAACTCCACAACTAACAGATTCCCAAGCACGGGGGGATGTACTGGGAGTGATTTTAAGTGCGATATTAATTTTAACTGGTTTAATTTGGCAACAGGTGCAACCAAGGACACCAGAGACAGTAGAATTAATTGGGGAAGAGGGATTCTTTTTAGCAGGAGATTTATCAGAAGCCGCGAAAACAGAATTGGCCTGGGCATCGCGGCTATTATTAACAAATACAGTCACGCGATCGCTTATAGTGTATTATCAAGGTAAGGTTTTATTGCGTCGCGGTGTATTAGCTCCTAAATCGGAAGTAGTACCAGGAACAATCTTAACAAAGGTATTGGCAACACAAAAGCCAATTTATCTAGTGGCTTT
Source organism: Anabaena sp. CRKS33 (assembly GCA_001672075.1). Classification (GTDB taxonomy): domain Bacteria; phylum Cyanobacteriota; class Cyanobacteriia; order Cyanobacteriales; family Nostocaceae; genus Dolichospermum. Next base: position 15,013 of record LJOT01000059.1, on the reverse strand, counting down.
GTATGTCTATCCCGGTAAAATTGAATTTGATTATTTACCAGAGAACACACAAGGTGTAATTTGTCAACCAATTGGTAAAGAAGGAGTTTTAATTTTAGCTGCAAATGCTCCCCGCAGTTACACAAAACAAGATGAAAACTGGATTGGGGGAATTGCCGATAAATTAGCTGTTACTCTTAAAGGTTAAGGTTTGCACCTAATTTTGCTGTGTTTTAATTTCAGACGTTGTCTGATTGCCGATAGCATATCCATCCTGAAGATACCAAGTAGATTGCCACCAGAGAAAAACTGCCAACATAATTGAGGACAAGGTAATCAGAGCCATTGCCATGAAAGTAGTTTTTATACCTCAAGAAACTCTGTCATTGAGTGAAAGAGTGTTTGAGTGTCATAGCTGTGGATGGAAATGCGACAGGGATTTAAACGCAGCTATTAATCTCTCAAAAGCTGTCAGCTAGACAGTTTTAGCCTGTGGACTGAGTAGTACCGACACTTTCAGAGTGAAACAGGAAGTAAACGACACTCAAGGATCAGTCTATCAGTAGATAGGTAGATTTGAGTAGGTTTTAGATAGCGGATACAGATGTAATCTTAAAGCCAGTTAATAACTGAACATTAAAGAAAGTGACTCTGGAAAAAACAGTGCTTAATAAGCACATACCTTTAATAAATCAGGGATCTGGGCGTATACTCTAGAGAAATTTGTGTAACGGTTTGGTAAAATAGTCGAAAAAATCAAGTTAAAAAAAAATAACATGAAAAACTACTAGATATACTAAAAAAATTATTAAGAGGGTGTTTGAAAAGTCTAAATTTATATATATATGGGCGGTTAGAAACCGCGTCTACACAGGCTAAACCCATGTAGTTAGGTTTAAAAACCTTCATTTTGTGTTATTCCACGCACAATCTGGACTTTGTTTGTGTAGTAGCGATAGCACAGCGTGGACTAAGCCATATTATATTCGCCGAAAAGTTTTGAAACATCCTCTCAGGTTTAGGAAGCAGGAAATACCTCAAATCCAGAGGACAATCAAAAGTGTTATCAAAAATAAACCACCTTGTCAATTTCTAGATAATGATTCCTTCTTCTTTCTTCCTTCTCCTGACTCCTAGCCACTGTAACAGACTTTTCCAGCCAACCCTATATAAAAAACTGGGACTATTTTTTGTGGCGAAAAGTCGGTAATTCATATACAATGTGAATTATCTGAAGTGTTTAATCAAACTATTACTTACGCTAAAACAAAGCAATTACAGTGATAGTTTTTTTATATACTAAAAATAAAGTGATATTACGTCAAACTTTGTGCGTAAATTTACTTAAAAGATAACCGCTCTCATTGCGGTAAAAAACAAATATCTAGCTTTGTCTAGGATTTACATAGCAGTTTCTAATTTACTAAGTATTTGTATGAAAAGTGAATTCCCGTCCGAAATTAACCCTAACGAATTTGACCACGAAGTGAGTGAGCAAGCAGTGGAGCAATTTCAACAATTTAATCAAGTGCAAGATATTCCGGTTGCTGAAGAAATTGACAAAGATAGGTCACAAACAGGCGAAATCAATATTGCTGCATTGTCAGCTTTAACTGGGCAAGTTGAATCTCTCAAAGTGCAACTAGAAGAACGTAGCACTCAATATATGCGAATTGCAGCAGATTTTGAGAATTACCGCAAGCGTACTAGTAAAGAAAAAGAAGAAATAGATTTACAGGTGAAGCGAAATACAATTACGGAATTACTGCCTGTAGTGGATAATTTTGAGAGAGCTAGGTCGCACCTCAAACCCCAAAGCGAAGGAGAAATGACAATTCATAAAAGTTATCAAGGGGTTTATAAACAATTGGTAGACTGTCTAAAACGTTTAGGTGTAGCACCCATGCGTCCTGAAGGTCAACAATTTGACCCGAATTTGCATGAAGCCGTGATGCGAGAAGCTACAGATGAATATCCAGAAGGAACAGTTTTAGAAGAGTTAGTTCGCGGCTACTATTTTGGTGACCGAGTACTGCGTCATGCCATGGTGAAAGTAGCTACTCCCAAAGAAGATGTATCTTCCTCCCCAGAAGATTCAGTCTAACTAAAATAACAGTTAGAAAGCATCCTAAATCGTAGCAATGCGGTTTAGATGTGAACTAAACCCGTATTGACGGTAAACCTTATTTACAGCACCGAAAATACGAGGTACAGCCAAAAAGAACAATAAAGATGATATCCTTCGATGAATTATCCCCCAAGCCGAAAACGACTTAGGTTAAAGAATTGAACAAGCAGCAATGGCAAAAGTGATTGGGATTGATCTAGGTACTACTAATAGTTGTGTGGCTGTTTTAGAAGCTGGACAACCAATAGTAATTGCTAACTCCGAAGGCAAACGCACTACTGCTAGTGTAGTAGGTTTTACTAGAGATAGAGAGCGTTTAATCGGATGCCTGGCCAAGCGACAGTTAGTAACTAACGCAGAAAATACAGTCTACAGTATTAAAAGATTCATTGGCCGCCGTTGGCAAGAAACAGAATTAGAGCGCGGTTCTGTTGCTTACAACTGCGTCAAAGGCAGGGACGATACCGTAGATGTGCAAATTCGCCAACAGAACTACACACCCCAAGAAATATCAGCGATGATCTTGCAAAAGATCAAAGAAGATGCAGAAAGCTTTTTAAATGATAAGGTAGAAAAAGTAGTAATTACCGTACCAGCATATTTTACAGATGCCCAAAGACAAGCAACAAAAGATGCTGGTACTATTGCTGGCTTAGAGGTATTAAGAATTATCAACGAACCCACCGCAGCTGCCCTAGCTTTTGGTTTAGACAAACAAGATCAAGAGCAGTTAATTTTAGTATTTGATCTGGGGGGGGGAACATTTGACGTATCCATACTCCAACTTGGGAGTGGAGTATTTGAAGTCAAAGCTACCTCTGGTAATAACCACTTAGGAGGAGATGACTTTGATAATGCTATAGTCCGCTGGCTGGTGGAACAATTCCAGGCAGAAGAGAAAATAGATATTACCCAAGATAAAATAGCAATGCAAAGAGTGCGGGAGGCGGCTGAAAAAGCTAAGATTGAACTATCCAACATGATTAGCACCTCTATCAACCTACCATTTATCGCTGCTGATGCCACAGGACCCAAGCACCTGGAGATGGCACTCAGTCGCGCTCAATTTGAAGAACTGACCAAGCATTTAGTTGAGGGTACTATAGAACCAATTCTCCAAGCCCTCAAAAGTGCCGAACTCAGCCCAGCAAGTATAGATAGAGTTATTTTAGTAGGTGGTTCTACTCGTATTCCGGCGGTGCAAAATGCCTTAATTAAGTTCTTCAATGGTAAAGCCCTAGATCGTTCGATTAACCCAGACGAAGCAGTAGCGCTAGGTGCAGCTATCCAAGCAGGAGTTTTGGCAGGAGAACTAACTAATCTACTGCTTTTAGATGTTACACCGCTATCCTTAGGAATTGAAACATTAGGAGGAGTATTCACAAAAATTATTGAAAGTAATACTACCATTCCCACAAGCAAATCCCAAGTATTTTCCACAGTTGTTGATGGACAAAACTCTGTAGAAATTCATGTGCTGCAAGGAGAACGGGCAATGGTAAAAGATAATAAAACTTTGGGCAAGTTTTTCCTCAGTGGCATTCTTCCTGCTCCTCGTGGTATACCACAAATTGAAGTAGCTTTTGAGATTGATGTAAATGGCATCCTCAATGTTGCAGCACAAGATAAAGGTACGGGAAAAACACAAAGTATCCGCATTGCTGATACAGGCGGCTTGAGTAGCAGCGAGATTCAGCAAATGCGGAAACAAGCGGAGTTGTTTGCTCAAGAGGATCAAAAACATCAAGAATTGGTGGAACTCAAAAATCAAGCTGATAAACTGTTATTTAATTATGCCACAACATTAGGGGAAAACCACAATTTACTCAATGAGCAAGCAATAAACCTAGTCAATGATAAAGTTAACCAACTAAAGACAGCAATGAGCGATCCTAATATGTCCCTAACGGAGTTCAAAACACTTTTAGAGGATTTCCAGCAAACTCTCTTTGCTGTTGGTGCGGATATTTACCAACGTACTAAATAAAGGGGAATAGTCATTCGAGAGTTATTTACTCCACTGCATTGGTAACGCCAATAGCACAAATACTAAAAGAAATATAGGTTGGGTTTTCCACATTTAATGGTACGGCTAGTCCCCATCATCCATAGGTGGGTTTTTCTACACCTGAATAGCACAATGATAAAAGGTTAATCAAAATTAGCAGCACTCATTAATAATTAATCATTAATGAGTGCTATGATTCGATTAAAAATAGAAATTTGACTAACATTGTCCTATAGACAAAATAGGTCAAAGCCCAAAACCAGATCATGATCTTCGGGTACATTTGTACGTATTAGTCTGAAAATCTAGATTTTTGTGCTTATGAGCGAACTTTAGCAAAAAAATACCAATAAGATTAATTATTAACAAAAATTAAAGTGTTACCTTGAACCTACTAGCTACTATCCACGGCTTAAGCCACCCTATCGGTACTTTATAACTTTTAACCCTGCTATATGGCCCGCGACTATTATGAAACCCTGGGTGTCTCTCGTGACGCCGACAAAGAACAGATTAAACAGGCTTATCGCCGCCTAGCCCGAAAATATCACCCAGACGTTAACAAAGAGTCTGGGGCGGAGGAACGATTTAAGGAAATCAACCGCGCCTATGAAGTGCTGTCAGAACCAGAAGTTCGCGCTCGTTATGACCGCTTTGGTGAGGCTGGTGTTTCTGGGTCCGCTGGTGCTGGTTCTCCAGATGACATGAGTGGTTTTGCTGATATTTTTGAAAGCATTTTCAGCGGCTTTGGTGGTGCTCCAGGTGGACAAACTCAACAAAGACGGCGTAGCGGACCGGTGAGAGGTGATGATCTGCGCCTGGACCTGAAATTAGATTTTCGGGAAGCAATATTTGGCGGAGAAAAAGAAATCCGCATTTCCCACTTAGAAACCTGTGAAGTTTGTAATGGTTCGGGTGCTAAACCGGGAACTCGCCCCCGCACTTGTGGAACTTGTAGTGGTTCAGGTCAAGTCAGACGAGTCACAAGAACTCCATTTGGTAGCTTTACCCAAGTATCAACTTGTCCCACCTGTGATGGTACAGGAACGGTAGTTGAGGATAAATGTGATGCTTGTGGTGGTAAAGGCGCGAATCAGGTGACAAAGAAACTTAAAATCAATGTTCCCGCTGGGGTAGATAATGGCACGCGTTTAAGGATTTCCCAAGAAGGAGATGCGGGTCAACGAGGTGGACCACCTGGTGATTTATATGTCTACTTATTTGTCAATGAAGATCAAGAATTTCATCGGGATGGAATTAATATTATCTCGGAAATTAAAATTAGCTACCTACAAGCGATTTTAGGTTGTCGTTTAGAGGTAAATACGGTAGATGGTCTAGTGGAGTTGGTAATTCCCCCAGGAACTCAACCAAATACGGTGATGAAATTAGAAAATCGTGGTGTCCCCCGTTTGGGTAATCCTGTGAGTCGGGGTGATCAAATGTTGACGGTGTTAATTGATATTCCCGCTAAGATACTCCCAGAGGAACGGGAACTCCTGGAAAAACTGGCTAAAATTAAGGGAGATAGAACAGGTAAAGGTGGTTTAGAGGGATTCTTGGGAGGCTTGTTTAAGTCATGAGTGGGTCTTCTATATTAACCCCTGACGCTCAACTCGATTTACGTGGTACTCCTTGTCCAATTAATTTTGTGCGGACAAAACTGTATTTGGAAAAAATGCCCCCTGGTGGTTTACTGGAGGTCTGGTTAGATCCAGGTGAACCCATAGAACAAGTTCCTGATAGTCTGACTATGGCTGGTTATGATGTAGAACAAATTACGGACTGTTCGGGCTATTTTTCCCTGGTTATTCGTCGTCCGGTTGTTAGGGAATGACAAGGGAAATTGTTACTAATGGACAGTTATTGGGTACGGTGTTGGCTGTACAGGCGAATTTTTATCGCGTACAAATGGATGAGTCAGAAATAAGACCTGAATCTTTGATTCTTCTATGTACGCGGAGAACACGCCTAAAAAAAATTGGTCAACAGGTAATGGTGGGAGATCGTGTTATGGTTGAAGAACCAGATTGGGTTGGAGGACGAGGGGCTGTGGCTGAGGTTTTACCGCGTCATAGTCAATTAAATCGCCCAGCGATCGCTAATGTCAATCAAATTCTGCTGGTGTTTGCTGTTGCTGATCCTCCCTTAGAACCTGTACAATTAAGTAGATTTTTAATCAAGGCTGAATCTACTGGTGTTGATGTACTACTATGTTTAAATAAGTGTGATTTAATTTCCTCTCTGGAAAAGCAACAAATTAATGATCGTCTCCTGGCTTGGGGCTATCAACCTTTATTTATTAGCGTTCAGAATCACATTAATATAAATCAAATAGCCACATATTTGCAGGATAAAATTACTGTGATTGCAGGTCCTTCGGGTGTGGGAAAATCCAGCTTGATTAATAGTTTGATTCCCGACGCTAACCTGCGGGTGGGGGAAGTTTCTGGTAAATTAGCTCGTGGTCGTCATACCACCCGTCATGTAGAATTATTTGAAATGCCGGCAGGTGGTTTATTAGCAGATACCCCCGGTTTTAATCAACCTGATTTAGATTGTAGCCCTGAAGAACTAATTCACTATTTCCCAGAAGCTAGAAAACGTCTAGCTGTTGCCCATTGCCGCTTTAGTAATTGTATACATAAAGATGAGCCTGATTGTGCTGTTAGTGGAGATTGGGAAAGATATCAGCATTATTTAGAATTTTTAGATGATGCGATCGCTCATCAAAACCAGATTAATCAACAATCTGACCCGGAATCAAGTTTAAAATTAATATCTAAAGGCAAAGGTCAAAGTCAGTACGAACCAAAACTAGAAAGTAAAAAATATCGTCGAGTTTCCCGGAAAACCCAATTACAAGACTTACAGAACTTATATCAAGACAGTGAAGAAGATTGAAAAAATTCCCACTGAGAAATTAGAAATTAGCAAAAAGCAGTATCCTGTATTAACTTAACTATTAACTGAAGAATTTTAAATTGGGGTGAAGCGACATGACCCATATAGTCTTAAAATATTCTTAATTTCCCCCCACAGACTTTTTGTCTGTAACCTCCAAGTACCACACAGAAAAAATATTATGGCTATAGGCTACGTCGCGCTTGTACTTCACGCACATCTACCCTTCGTTCGTCATCCGGGAAGTGACTACGTGCTAGAAGAAGAATGGCTGTATGAAGCGATTACAGAAACTTACATTCCCTTATTAAAAGTATTTGAAGGCTTAAAGCGAGACGGGGTTGATTTTAAACTCACCATGAGCATGACACCTCCCTTAGTGTCCATGCTTCGTGATCCTCTATTACAAGAACGCTATGATGATCATCTAGCCCAATTAGAAGAGCTTGTAGAATTAGAAGCCGAGCGCAATATCCATAATGGTCATGTTCGTTATTTAGCAGAACATTATGCAACTGAGTTTAATGAAGCACGAGAGTTATGGGAACGTTATCAAGGTGATTTAGTTACAGCATTTAAACAGTTCCAAGATAGTAATAACTTAGACATTATCACCTGTGGTGCTACCCATGGCTACTTACCATTAATGAAAATGTACCCCCAGGCTGTATGGGCGCAAATTCAGGTAGCTTGTGAACATTATGCGGAAACCTTCGGCCAAGCCCCCAAAGGTATTTGGTTGCCAGAATGTGCCTATTATGAGGGTGTAGAACGAATGCTGGCTGATGCTGGTTTACGTTATTTCCTCACAGATGGACATGGTATTTTATACGCTCGTCCCCGCCCGCGTTTTGGTAGTTACGCCCCAATTTTTACGGAGACTGGTGTAGCAGCTTTTGGTCGAGATCATGAGTCTTCCCAGCAAGTATGGTCTTCTGAGGTGGGTTATCCTGGTGCAGCAGAATACCGGGAATTTTATAAAGATTTGGGTTGGGAAGCTGAATATGAGTATATTAAGCCCTATATTATGCCCAATGGTCAGCGGAAAAATACAGGTATTAAGTATCATAAAATTACTGGTCGGGGCTTGGGTCTTGCGGATAAAGCACTCTATGATCCTTACTGGGCAAAGGAAAAGGCCGCAGATCACGCTGCTAATTTCATGTATAATCGTGAGCAGCAAACTGGTCATTTACACGGTATGATGGGTCGGCCACCAATTATTGTTTCTCCCTATGACGCGGAGTTATTTGGTCACTGGTGGTATGAGGGTCCTTGGTTTATTGATTATCTGTTCCGTAAGTCATGGTATGATCAAAAAACTTATGAAATGACCCATTTGTCCGATTACTTACGCGCTAATCCTCAGCAGCAAGTATGTCGTCCTTCTCAGTCGAGTTGGGGTTTTAAGGGCTTTCATGAATATTGGTTAAATGATACTAATGCTTGGGTTTACCCACATTTACATAAAGCTGCGGAAAGGATGATTGAAATTTCTCAAATGGAAGCAGAAGATGAGTTACAATTGAAGGCACTTAACCAAGCTGCGCGAGAATTGTTATTAGCACAATCTTCTGACTGGGCTTTTATCATGCGGACCGGAACAATGGTTCCCTATGCGGTGAGAAGAACTAGATCACATTTGATGCGCTTTAATAAATTGTATGAAGATGTCAAAGTGGGTAAAGTTGATAGTGGTTGGTTGGAAAAAGTCGAGTCAATAGATAATATTTTCCCCAATATTAACTATCGCGTTTATCGTCCTGTATTTTAATGGAGTCATAGCCAGATCCCCGTCTTTTTCTTCATGTCGGGTCTATATCTAGAAAAACAAAACCCCCAGTTATAATCCTGGGGGTTACTTTTATGCACATCTTGTCAAGCTGCCATTAAATACTATCGTGATAAGTTACGGCTGTTGTAAGCATCTATAGCATAGGCTGGCGTGCGTTGAGTATAGTCTGTATCTAGACCAGTAATAGATTTAGCTAAAACTTCAAATTTATCAGAAGCCCAATTACGTTCGTGAATGGGCTTACTTTGTTCACCCATGAAGTATGCTAAAGAACCAATAACGGAAGCTGCTACCCAACCAACAACCAATAGAGAGATTAAAATAGTCATTTGAGAACCTCGGTTTTTACTTTTTGTAACCTTATGTAAATAAATATAACAGATTATTAACAAAGCTTGCAAATTGTTTTTTGGTGTGTATACCCAGCAAAGAGGTGAGGAATTCCCCACTGTCATAATTATGTAATAAAACGCACCAATATAAGAAACTGATCAACAAAGAATGGACATAGGCTATTTTGGGATAAAATAGAATAAAGTGTAGGTTGGGTTAAACGAAGTGAAACCCAACAAATTACAGCGAATTTCAGGTAAATGAACCACGGTTTTTGTTTCGCGCAAAGGCGCAAAGTAAGGAAGGCGCAAAGGAAGAAGGTAATCAAAGTCTGGTTTAAATCGCCGAAAACTGCTGTAAGGTAAGAAATAAAGGTAATATTGGGTTTTGTCCAATAAGTAAAATTGATATATGTTTAGTGTTCTAAAAACCGTAAAATATCCTATTCATAAGGTATTTGTTAATTTATATTTCCTGACATAGATTGATTATTTAACACCGACTTAATTAAGTTATCCTAAAACTAAAGATAATTTAAACTGGAAAAGTATGGCTACTTTATCGCTTATAGTGAAACCTGTAAGCCAAATGCAGTTAGCTCCTGGTAGTGTGATGACTATTGAAGATGTAAGTTGGCAAGAATTTGAGACCATCTTAATAGAACTCGGAGAGAAACGTTCTGCTCGTGTTGCTTATAGTAATTGTACTTTAGAAATTATGGTTCCTTTGCCTGAACATGAAAAACCTAAAGATTTAATTTCCGATCTGGTGAAAATTTTGTTAAAAAAGATGGGAAAAAAATATGAACCTTTTGGTTCAACAACTTTTAAGAGAGAAAATAAAGCTGCTATAGAACCAGATGCGTGTTTTTATATTCAAAATTACCAAATAATGATTAATAAAAAGAGATTAGAAGTAAATGATCCACCTCCTGATTTAGCAATAGAAATAGATGTTACCTCTAAAACTACTCTCGATGCTTATCAAGTGATAGGTGTTGCTGAATTATGGATTTATGATGGTGGGAAATTGGGTATTTATTTACTAAAGAATGGCAGTTATATTAAATCTGATAGTAGTCCTACGTTTCCTGATATTCCTTTAATGCAGATTATCCCCGCGACTGTAGCACGCGCTTGGGAACTGGGATATGTGGAAGCTTTGGAGGAGTTTGTAAAGGAGATTGGTAGAAGTAGTTTTTGATAAATGCGATCGCTTTTCATTAGCTGTCTAAGCTGAAATAGATAGATGATTCTAGTTTAGAGAGTACCTTAAAGTGGAAATAATGATCAAACTCGTTTATGAGAATGTCAATTAATTCTTGACAGTAAAAAGTATCATTCTTTGGCAGTAATTATAAGAATAAAGGCTCTTTTTTGATAGTAATATGTGGTAAGAAATAAAGGTAATGTTGGGTTTCGTTTCCTCAACCCAACCTACAATATCAGCGATTCCTGCGGAGCGCTTCGCTATCGCACTAAATAGGTTTTATGGTTTTTTGATAAGTCCGGTTCTGCTTCCATGCAACCGATAAAAATTGTAGGATAGTTTCGTAGCGATTCCTAGCGATCGCAATTTTAGTAAATTTCAGAAATGCCAAAGTAGTAAAGTAGGGTGTGTTAGCGACAGCGTAACGCACCGAATATGGTAATAGTGGCTAAGATTCCCATTTTTAAACAAATACCCATAAATAAGGTGCGTTACATTTCATTAACGCACCCTACAAAATCGGGTGATCGCGCTTTTATTCAGTCTCCTGAATAGTCAGATAGGTTTCCTCTGTCAGCTTTACTGAACCAATGCTTAATTTTGCTAGATATATACCTATTAAAATCAGAAAAAATGCTATCCAATTAAGAGGACTCAATTTTTCTGCAAAAATTACCCAAGCAAATAAAGCTGTTAGCAAAGGTTCAATGAGCATTAAAAGCGTCACAAAACCTGAAGAAAATTGCTTAAGATTATGAATTAGTAGTCCCTGTCCTATAATTTGACACAGAACGCCTAGAGAAATAACTGCGAGCCAAGTTTGCCAAGAGGTTGGAAATAATTGCGTTTCAGTAGTTAATGCAATTAAGAAAGTAAAGCATCCACCCAATAAACAAGTCCACAGTAATATAGTGGACGCTGAAAATTTGGAACGAAGATTTTCTCGAACCAGATAATTGAGAGCATAAAAAACAGCAGATAAAAGAGCTAAAGAATCACCATAAAGGGAGTTAACTGCTTCTTGAAAATCTCCAAAACTGATGATAGCTACCCCAATGATTGCTAACGTCATTCCCAATACAAACTTATAATCAAAACGTTGACCAAAGAACAGCCATCCACCTAACACTGCAAAGATAGGGGTGAAATTATGGAGTAAATTAGAATTAGCAACGCTGGTTTGAGTTAATGACAAAGCCCAAAGAAAAATAGCAGCCGTTCCTAAGATTGATGACAAAAGAAAAATTCCCCAATCTTTCAACTGAATGGATTTATTCGGGTTAGATGAATTATTCATCCCATATTGAGTTCCTTCCCACAGAGCCAAAACAATTGTAGCTATGTAATAACGATTAAAACTAGTTGCTGCTGGTCCAAGTTCGTTTTCGCTCAGTCGAGTAAAAATTGCCGCAAAGGATAAAATAAAAACTCCTAATAATAACCAAACAAAAGCCCATGAAAATGAATAGTTTTTGGTACTATTTAGTGATAAACTTGGTTGCTCAAGCATAAGTTTTGAAAGATATTTGATGTTTGTATTTTATAAGACATTATACTTGCTACACGAAGATGATTATAGCTTACTGAACCATAACAGTTAAACCTGAACTGGATATATAGCGGTTATCGCTAGAATGCTGTAGAGTCAGGGACGCAGAGTCTGCGCCCCTACAGACTTAACAATTTAGTAACTGGATCTTAATCAGGTGCATACCGCTATATTTGCTTATGCTGTCACGGCTACAAAAACAGCTTTTAATTCCTGGAAAGAATCTTTTTTAGTCTTATATAAACTGAGAGAATTAGCTAGTTTATAATCCTGTTCGAGTGTTGAAAAGTCATGATTGCTCAAAAGCATGGCAATGGCAACATCTCTCATACTTTCTGATGCTTTGAGTGTCTCTCCCAGATAAATCTGCCAATAAACTTCCACGTCACTGTCGAGAATTGGCTTCTCAATTTCTGTCACCACACCCTCCTGCTTGGGATGAATTGAGTAAGCGCTGTACTTCCACTCATTTCTGTTTTTGAGGATGATTTCAGGATCATCTCCCATCTGTAATTGGAGATGTAATTCGTTTAGACGGACTCCTTGATATGTGTAAAACATTTTGGATACAAGTCCACCTGGGGTGCGTGCAGCTACTTCCATTAAAATTGGTTCTTCGCTGCCTTCTTGCAGGAAGAAATCAATGTTGAGTACACCATTTTTGGGATAACCGTGTTCTAAACTTTGCAACGTATCATTGGAGAATTGTCGCAGTTTCTCAAATTTTGGATCTTCCTCTCTAACAACAATATTCCCGATTGCATGACCGTAAATAAAATCATCATTAGGTCGGTAGTGTTTGCAAGCAGCAAAATAACAAGGTTGACCATTTTTCATGACAATACTTGTATTGTATAGTTCGCCTCTGATAAATTCATTGAATTCAAATTCATCATCAGAATCTATATTGCTGTCACACCAAGCTTGTAATTCATCAATAGTGTGGATTCTTCTCGTTTTTTCACTTCCTGCACCAATAACAGGCTTGACAAAAACGTCATTACCCAGTTCTTTGATAACAAACTGTAAGTAGGAAATTCCCTCTTGGCGGTATTGGCTCTGATTAAAAATTAGATGCTTTGGTACACGAATGGATGAATTTTTGAGGGCAGATTTGAGGTAACTCTTGTCAGTAAATTGGCGGATCATTGTGGGGCGATCACCAGCTAAATTTAGAGCTTCACGTAATTGTGCAGCTAATAGTACAGAATACTCATCATTGGTGACAATCCGACAATTATCATCCAATAGTCCATAAGCTGCCTTAATTTGTTGATAGGTTTGGAGGAGATTTTGCAAATTATAGGGTTCTACAATCTGCACAAGGTTCAAGTGTTGATACTGGGAGGGTATAACCTTACTTATTCCTCTCCTACTACAGAGTAAAACTAGATTTCTATTGCTTGATTGAATCTCTCTAAAATCAGTTTTGCTGGGGAGCATATCATGCAGCACGAAAATAGTCTGCTTATTGGTATCTATTTTATTACTCAAAAAGGCAACTGGATTGGCCTCTTCGCGGATCATTTCTCGTACCAACTCCACAATTTCTTGTGAACATCCCCATGATAGAGTTACACCTGCTCCTCCATGTCCATAATTATAAAATACCCGAGTATTTGGCACTCTTTCTACACAAACATTTTCTTCTGTAAATGGTCGCAAACCAGTTCTCACAGGCTCTTGCTCATCAAGTGGTAGTGGTCTTAATTCTTGGAGAAATTGCAAACAACCATCATACATCTGTCGAATAATTGGCACTTCCAAAGATAAGTTTGTATCCCATTGGTCTTGCTGTGCTAATCCTCCTAAAACTACTAAATCATCCCCTCTAGGAACAATGAAAATAATGTCTTGTTCAGAGGATGAAGTTTCATCGTGGGAAATGCAATGAGCGTCTGTGATCACGCCACCTAAATTTTTAACTCTGACAAGTGCGCCTCTCAAGGGATACATGGAAGTATCTCCTGTAGTTGCGATAGAACCTAGTCCTGCACAATTAACAATTGCTTTTGCATTGAAGCGACGGAGAAGTTCCTGCTCATTTTGAGCTACATTGACAGTAATTTTTTCCTGGATGATTTCACATCCAATATCCTTGACGTATTGCAGTAACCACTTCATGTAGACATCAGTATTTGCCATTGGAGCCATATGCTTAAAAGCATCTTTTATGCCTCCTTGGAAAGTTAAATCAATGGTTTCTTTAACGATGTGTAATCCTCTTTCAAATCCATCAACCTTGTCCTTGAGTTCATTCATCTTGCGAAAATCAGCGGGGCGATTTTCCAAAATATCTCGGAAATAAAAATAGGAATCCCTTAAATAAACGCCTGTTTCTTGTGAACCAAACTCTGCGTGTATTTCCTTGAATTTATTGTAGGCGGTCATGCACCATTCTTTGGAGCGTTCCAGGGATCTAGGAGTCCCATGACGACCACAAACTGCTGGTGGCCATTCCCACAACGCACCTGCGACAACAGAGGTTAAATCAGGGGTGAAACGGTCTGCAATAATAATCACATTAAAACCAGCTTCTTTCAGACAGATAGCGGTTGTTAGACCGCTTACTCCTGCCCCAATTACTAAAATATTGACATCATTATGTTGGTCTGGCACTAGATTTACCATAAGCAAAGTTTCATTTTCTCATCTGGATAGACTTTTGGAGTCTAACACCAATTTGAGAGCCTATTTGTTAAAAAAAAATAAACTCGCCTAACTAAGTAGGTTGACGTTAAAAATTGTCGTTGGGGCAAGGGAACAGGGAACAGGGAGAGAGTTTTGGGCGATTTTACTTTTCTTCACATACCTTTAAATTTTTCGGTTCACCTACTTAACCCGGATTTCTCACAAAGAAGGAGAAATCTGGGCTAACCCTGTACTGTACTTAGTTTTAATGTGAGAATTACTACCCAAAAACTTACGGCACCTCTACCCCATGACAATTATCAAACTTTGATAAATCAAAGATGATAAATATTGAGTACAACATTAATATTAATAGAAATACAGCACTTTGTGTAACGCTTTGGTACAATATGGAATCCTACAACCCTTGTTCCATCAACATTTTAGATATTTATGTGTGGTACTTTAAAAATAAAA
>LJOT01000609.1 GCA_001672075.1 Anabaena sp. CRKS33 | reverse complement strand
ACCTTCAACGGCTTTTTTAACCTGATCATAATTAGCAAAACCCACCAAACTATTACCCGCACGAATATTAAAATCAATATCTGGTAAAGGTTCAATCCCATAATTAGGTAAACTATGATTAGGAGTTACCTGTGCTACTAGTTTCAAAAATAAACGTAATTTACAAATTTCCGTCGCTTCCTCCATAATATCCACCCCATAGAGATTATTTAACATAATCTTTTTGAGAATAAAATAACGTTGGTTATGATGAAATTTCACATCATTTAAAATTTGTCGAAATTGCTGAATCATCTTTTGATGATCCTTATGATTATCCTCTAGAAAACTGGTCATTTTTTCTAAACAAGCATCATAAAGAGGTTCAAGAATATTCAAAGCAGCAAATAAAAAAGCCCCACTCCCACAAGTAGGGTCAAGAATTGACATTTTACCTAATTGATCATAGATATGATATAAAAATTGCGGATCTTGACAATTATTAATGACATCTTCCGCAAATTGACGAATATTCAAGTTATAAGTAATCAAATCATTGATATGATTAACTTCTTCATTAACTAGCTTTTCTCTGATTTCTAAATAACGGGTTTTTCTGGTAATATATTCTCTCCAAATTTCCGTAGGTAACCCATAATTATCGTCTGCGGGTTGATTCCAATTCTGTCTTTGAGAAACATCATTTAAACCTCTAGCAATATGTTCTGGTAATGGTAAATCTACCCCTGTTTTGACTGCTTCATAAATATAGCGGTCTGGGTAATCTTTTAATAAGTTCCAAAAATCGTAATTTTCACTTTTAACAGCATCAAATAAATAGGGAATAATGCAATTTTTACTAATATATTCTGTGATATCTTCTTTAGTGTAATATGCTCCCATTTGTTTTTGGTTAATGTACTTTTCAAAGATATAACCTAAAACATCAGGGTTAATTTCATGATCATTTTTTAGTGGTCTTTCATCTAAATACCAATTATACTGATCAAAGAAGTTGAATATTTGAGTAAAAGCGGTATCGGGAATTGTAATTTGAGGATAGGTTTGTTCTAAATAATG
>LJOT01000325.1 GCA_001672075.1 Anabaena sp. CRKS33 | reverse complement strand
TAGATATTTGTTGTTTAGATATTTGTTGATGCTAAGTTTTGTGTTGATTGATCATAGTTAATTGGCATCCTCTAAATATTGCAATCCCCACTGATACAAGGAACGCATTAATAGGTTATTCAAATTCGGAGGGGTGCTAATTTCTTTGAATGTATCCGTCATCAGTTTTTTAATAATTTGTGGGGGTGTTGGTATTTTAATTCCATCAAAGTTATGTTTAGCCCAAATATCACCAACTTGGTTGGCATTTACTGATTCCCCTTCATGAATAATTACGTTGCGTTTCTTCCTAATATCAGTCATTAATTTTGACCATTTATTATCTTCTTTGAATTTTTTGTAAATACACCAACCTTGCATTAATTCTGCTAGACTTGGTTCATCTGGATTACTTACTATCCAACCTTTAGCAGTCCAATTTTGGGCTTTTGATTGAATATATAATAACTGTTCTAAAATCTGCACAAACTGAATAAATGCAGTGGTGTAATTTTCTCGTTTTAGAGAAAGTTCTAAGATGATTGTTGATTCCCAAAGCTTGCTAAGATCATCAGTCTGTATTTTTTGGAGTTGAGTTTTCCAATTGATGATTTTTTCTGAATCAGTTATTTTACTAACATCATTACAACCTATCCAATCTTTGAGTTTTTGGTAAAAATATTTATTAGATTCCCAGTTACTATATTGTGCTAAAAAACCAGCTAATTTATATAATACTGAATGACGACTTTCATAAACTTTTAGCCAAATTTGGGCTTCTGAAAAATCACCTCTTTCCCAAGCTGATTTAATCTTTACTTTTTCTAACGCCCAGAAATATTCACCCATAGTAATAGTTTGAAAATTCTGGGAGTGATTAGCAGTAATTAAACCATTTTCTAAGGTAGTAAAAAATTCCTTTGGTTCATCAGGACTAGCATTAAATACTTGATATTGACGGACTAAAGCCGCTGCACAAATTTCTACATTAGAAGCAATTACAGGGGTACATCCTTTAGTTTGAATCCAGAGAACAAACTCTTGATTTTCGTTAGCATTGATAGCTTCTTTTAAAACCAGTTGTTCTAATTCTTCTCGAATTTGATGACTATTACCAGCGTTAATTTTTGGGGCGTGAACATCAACCCTAATATCAGGAAATAAACTTTTAATTTTTCCTTTCATTAATTCTGCTAACCATAAGGTATCTAATCGGCGAAAATTCCAACTAATACTTTCTGGTTGGTCTGTTCCCCATAGGATAATATGTTTTAGTCCTTGTTTTACTCCTTCGGCAATGACAGTTTTATCTAACAATAATTCGACCTTACTAAAATCACCACCAAGCCATTCTTGACAGTAATCATAATATCTTTTACCTAAATCTCGACCACTCCAGGGATAGGTTTTACCATCTGCGTCTTGATGTTTACCCCGTTCTATTCCTAGTTCTTGATAGAGTTCGTTGATATGTGGAGGATAACTAATATTACCATCTGCACCAAAGGAACGGATAATACCATCTTGACACCGCCAGCCTATTTGTCGAGTTCCTACGGTGATGATCAGGGTGCTAACTTGATTTGTGTTATTTGTTGTTGTCATAATGGGAAGATTTGAACTTTATTTTGTAATGTTTCTGTAGGTATTCAACTATAGCAATCATTCATATTTAGATATCCTATTTTTCACTGATTTTTTGCTTAGGTCTTTTAAAAATGCACTCATAAATTCCCCGACGAGAATAGTCTCCGCCTGTTAATGCTCTTCTGGCAAATACTAATTCCCAGCCTTGTTGACCAATTCGATTTATACTACTATTAAACATAGCATCTTCAAAACTTTCAGTTTTATATTCCCATTCTACAGTTTTGGGTTGTTGTTCCCAGAATAAGTTGAAAAATAGTATTCCTAATATTCCTCCTAAAAATATAGTATTTATTATTTCTCGAAACTGTATTAAAATGTTGAATACTTGAGAATTATTGAACTGACTAACAAAATTACTTTGTCCATTTTGTGCATCATTTTGTGCTAATATTTCATCTTTCAAGTCAATAATTTGTGTCCAAATAGGGTTTTTGGTATCGGTTATTTGTCCCTTAATATACACTGTTTTTACTGTTGATAATTTTAATTCTTTTATAGTTTGACGCACATAATTTACAAAGAATGATTGTTCTATATTTGCTTGAGATTCTCCAACTATAGTCATACTTCTACCTGTAATACTGATCTGAACGGTTATTTCTTTAGTTTCTAAGGCTTTATTCATCAAGGTAGTAATTGCTTGGGTATTTCCTTGTTTAGCTAATTCTAAAATGTTTTGTGTGGTCATTTTCTATTCCTCATCATAGGTATTGCTGATTATGCGATCGCTCATGATCGTTTAATTTATAAATTCCGTTAATGTTAGTGTTTGTATGGTAATAATGACAGTGCTAATTTGATTTTTTTTCATAGAGTAAACATTTGGATTTCTTAGTTAATTTTGATTTCTTGGGTTTTAAGAGTGGCTATAACTTCGGTATGTATTTGAGCAAACAAACTGGCTTTATATAGGGTATTAAATGATTTTCCAGTGACTAAATTAATGCAATTTAAAATCCTTTTTTGCCATTGTTGTGAGTCGGTTATATCCTCACCCCAAGCGGTAAAAACATCTTGTTCTGCTAAACCACCTAAGCGATGAGAAAAAGTATTTCTGGTGTTTCTTGCAGATTCCCAAAATGCTTGAAAATCAATATTATTTGTGGTTTCAGGAATAACTAGATTTAATAAATCTTCTAATAACCATCCTTGTAAATTTACTTTTGTTTTGCGGTCTGGTTTGTAAAAATGTCTTTTTAAAGATGGATATTTTTGGAAAATAGAATCTTTAATTAAAGGATATTGATTTTTTCTTTCTTCAATATGATCGGGAAAAGAATCAGCAGCCCACCAATACAATAAACCTTCAATGGCTCTATAACTGTGTAGCATTGCTTCTGTGGTATTCATCTGTTTAAGACGAATTACACCTAAATAAGCCTGTTCATAAGCCATCCATAATCTGCCTTCTACACTAGATATTTGTGTAGAACTTTGAGCAAGAGATAAGAATCCTTCAAATTGTCCTTGATTCCATAATTTACCAGCTTTTAATAAATTTGGTATTGCTCCAAATTTTGAACCTGACTGCTGAAAATATGGTTGTAGTAAATCATAAGCTTCTGTATAGTCATAGCTTTCTAATAATTTTAAAGCCTGTTTTTGGGTTCTATCCCAAAGATAGTTAGTACCTAAAAATGGACCACTATAATCTGATGGGATACCATTACGATTTGCGCGTGTATTTTCCTTAAATTCAAAGAACTGAATGCGATCGCCATAAAAACTAAGCCCTGAAATCCTTGCGGCTTCAGAAGTTTGACCTACCCCTCCTTTCAAACATACCCAAACAGACTGACTTTTATTAACAGTAATTGTATTTTTCCAAGTTTGTCGCCACCAATTAAACATATCCTCAAAAATCGAGGGATTAGTACCATCTTGACCTAATAAAATGATATGAACGTTATTATTATGAAGATGACTAAATTTGTGCATCAGCCATTGTTTAATTAGTTCGGCTGAATATAATGTATCTTTTTCTCTTTGTGTGACGTTTTTTTCCTGATCAGTAGCTATCAAATAAACTTTTTCAATGTTTGATGCTTGTTCAATAAACATCTTACCAATAATGGGTGGTTGGATGTGATCTATATGTTTTTCAATGTGATCTAATAGGTATTTAGTTAAATGACGAAAAGTTGTATTATCCTTTAAACCCAAATCAGAAATTACTTCTAATTGTTCAGCAATAATTTCTCCATTTTGGACTCTATCATTACCAATATTGAACCATGCACCGGAGGCGATTTGGAACATTAAATCTCTAGTACCGATTGTGGCAATTAAAACTGATTTCATA
>LJOT01000324.1 GCA_001672075.1 Anabaena sp. CRKS33 | reverse complement strand
TGATGGTCTTTTTCCCTGTACCGCTTAATGTGCCACCACTCCAGTTTAATTTCCCCGAAACCGTCAAAGCACCAGTTCCGTTAATAGTTCCACTCGTCAGATTCAAAACACCATTAGCACCAACCGTACTTGCACCATTCAGGGTGAGGGTAAAACCATTGTTATTGAGGGTTTGGGTTCCGCTGCTTCCACCAAGAGTTAACCCAGACAGGGTTCTGTTGAGATTCAAGAGAACGGTATAAGTACCGTTGAGATTGATTTGGGCAATATTCGCTGTGGTTGGTACTGTGCCAGGATTCCAGTTAGCAGCAGTACCAAAGTTTCCGTTAACACCGTTTTTCCATGAAATATTAGCCATTGGATTAAATTCCCTCGGTGGTTAAGTTGAGTATATTTACGCTATATTTACGCTTGATTTTTCGACTGATTATTAAACTTGAGTGGACTGAAAAGTAATTAATACATACAGCATAACATGGCGGAAATAAGATTACCATTAAAAAGCTACGAAAACTTGATTATAAAGCTTAAAAATGCTTCATTTACTTGCGCCCCACGGTACTAAGTGTTTTTCTGGGTTAGTTCAGGAACATTCAACTATGTTTATACAGATATGTCTATATTTTCTACATAAAAATTTACATAAAAATTTACATAAAAATTTACATAAAAATTTACATAAAAATTAGGACTTACGCACTATACAAATTCACCATAATGGGAGGAAAATCCGTCGTTTTCGGCTTTGGGAATAACTAATTGAGTAGGGTGCTTCAGACACGATATTTTCAGAAAAAACAGCTTTTTTCTATCTGACGCACCTGACAAGAGGTAAAATTCACATTACATCAGGACTTACGCAAAATAGAACGAAAGTAGGGGTAATTCATGAATTACCCCTAGGAAATAATCAGGGTTTCAGTTACATCTTGCGTAAGTCCTATACATATTTAGAGATTGCGCGAAACAAAAACCGTGGTTCATTTACCAACAAAATCGCTGTAAAGCGTTAAGCATTTTTAAAAAAGCTAAGTAAGTGAACTTTAAAAAAGCTAAGTAAGTGAACGGAAAAAAACCGACATAAGTAACGAAAAGTAAAGTTGCCCAAAACCTCTTCCCTGTTCCCTGTTCCCTGTTCCCTGTTCCCTTGTCATAACGACAATTTTTAACGCCAACCTAATTAAAACAAACTTTTCACATTTTTGGGTCTAAACTAACACTTGTGCTTTTTCCTCTTCCAGCTTTACCTGAGCCTCTGCTTTGAGAAACTCAGCCACTTGAGCCTCAATTTCGTCGCGCACAATTTGACGATATTCCAAGAAATGCTCAATTTGAGCGCAAACAGATAAATAGCTACTGATACCACCAGGATTATGCTTGTACATACTCCAAAGATTACGCCAGAATTGCCAACGGGTATTACGTAACACACCTTGTCGCCAGCAAATAGTTAATAATGCCCGCAATACTTTCCAATTCAAGGGTTTTTTTGCACCCTTGCCCTTTTTCGGATAAGTAGCTTCACCTAAAATGCGGTAGTGACGGTAAGCACGATCTAAAAATCGTGATGGTTCGTATAATTCCCAAAATGCTTCTACATATTCACTAGCAATTTCTGCTAAAGGCCTTGTAGGGACAAAATTCATCAACGTAGTTTGATTAATATTTGCAGATTTACTGCGGAGTCGGTTTTCCTTTGCTAATCTATGCCATAATGCAGTATCAGGAAGGGCTTGAAGCATACTAAATAAAGCAGTGGGAATTGATGTCTGCTCCACAAATTTGACAATTCTCGCCCCAGCCCCCGACTTTTCACCATCAAAACCAATAATAAAACCTGCCATAACTCGCAGTCCAGATCGCGTAATCTTATATACCGCTTCGCTCAATGAATCCCGCGTATTTTGAAATTTTTGAGTAAAAGCGAGGCTTTCTTCGTCAGGGGTTTCAATACCCAAGAATACAGACCCGAAATTACACCTGACCATGGCATCCATTAGTTCTTGATCTTGGGCTAAATCCACGGAAGCCTCTGTCGCAAAGGAGAAAGGATACTCATGTGCAACCATCCAAGGTTGTAGTTCTTTTAAGAATAATTTAACGTTGCGTTTATTACCAATAAAGTTATCATCTACCATGAAAATACTGCGTCGCCAACCCAATTCATAAAGATAATCAAGTTCGGCGAGGAGTTGCGCTGGTGACTTGGTGCGAGGTTTGCGACCATAGAGAACAATAATATCACAAAATTCACACTGGAAGGGACAACCACGGGAAAATTGTACTGACATTTCCGCATAAGCATCAAATTCTAGCAAATCAAAGCGAGGAATGGGAGTATTTGTGACATCTGGTTTTTCACCACCTGAGCGGAATATGCCCGAAGATTCACCACGGCTAATTGCATCTATAAATAATGGTAAGGTAATTTCTCCTTCATCCAAAATTAAATAATCTGCACCCACGTCTGTGACTTCTTGGGGTAAGGCTGTTGGATAGGGTCCACCCACCGCTACACGCTTACCGCGCCTTTTTGCTTCTTGAATCTGTGCCAGCAAATCCTCTTTTTGGACAATCATTGCTGATAAAATCACTAAATCAGCCCAAGCCCATTCTGCTGCTGTAATTTGGCGAATATTCCGGTCTACTAGCTTAAAATTCCACTCTTGGGGTAAAATTGCCGCTACCGTCACCAAACCCAAAGGTGGTAACATGGCTTTGCGGTCTAGTAAAGCTAGTGTTTTTTCAAAAGACCAAAAACTTTTCGGAAACAGTGGATATACTAGTAGAACATTCATGATATTAATTGTCAACCCTGAATTTTGCTTGTAGCTTGATTTTAAACAAAGACTGAAGATAGGAAATATTGTTCACAAGAAAATCGCAAAAAAGGCACGGAAGCCACTTTAGACAGTGGAGGAAGTGCCAACGGCGAATTTATTCGCCGAGCATAAGATATAATTGAACCGTAAGTAAGAACAACCAAGAACACTCTAAATTACTGCTTCTACTTTTTCGGCTGCTTGTTCTTTAACGAGTATATAGGGTTTTTCCGCACCTTGGGCTAAATACGCGGCTAATTGACTTTCGATTTCGTCGCGGACAATTTGCCGGTATTCCATAAAATGCTCAATGTGGGCGCAGGTAGAAACGTATTGTTCAACCACTTTCGGGTTATGCTTGAGAATACTAAAGAAGTGATGCCAGAATTTCCAGCGAGTTTGTCGTTTAAATCCTTGTCGCCAAATTACAATTAGTAAGGCTCTGACAACTACCCATTCTGGCATTTTTGCTGGTACTGTGTATTTAGCTGAACCTAACATCATAAAACAGCGATAGGTGCGGTCTAAATAGGCAACTGGGTCATATAAAGCACAGAAAGCCTCCACATATTCCCTAGCTAATTCTTCTAAAGGACGGGTAGGAATGAAGTTCATCAATGTGGTTTGATTGATGTTCCCATCTTGATTTTCCCGTAATCTTCCTTCTTTTTTCAAGCGATGCCACAATGCAGTATTGGGTAATGCTTGTAACATAGCGAAAGTTGTAGAAGGGATAGCTGCTAATTCAGCGAAGCGGACAATGCGATCGCCTGCACCTGTCTTTTCACCATCAAAGCCAATAATAAACCCAGCCATGGGTCGCAAACCTGCTTTGATAATAGTTTCTACAGATTCAGCTAAGGAACTGCGAGTATTTTGGAACTTCTTAGTTAGTTGTAAACTATCTTCATCTGGGGTTTCAATACCCAAAAATACCGCTTTAAAACCACAATCTACCATCAATTCCATCATTTCGGCATCTTGTGCCAAATCAATGGAAGCTTCTGTGTCAAAATTAAAAGGATATTGATGTTGTTCCATCCAAACTTTTAACTCTTTGAGCAACAATTTTACATTACGTTTGTTGCCAATAAAGTTATCATCTACCAT
>LJOT01000058.1 GCA_001672075.1 Anabaena sp. CRKS33 | reverse complement strand
TAAAATCCAAAATCTAAAATTAAGAGACAAAAACCCAAATTTATCAAGATGTAAATTTTTACCTCCAGCGTAATTTTTCTCAATCATAAATTCTGGACTTTAGACTTTAGATAAATCATCCAAAATCCAAAATCCAAAATCTAAAATTGTTTAAGCCATTTGATTTTCAATCGCCCAACGCGCTAATTCAGTGCGGTTGTGGAGATTGGTTTTACCCAACATATTGGAAACATGGCTTTCAACAGTACGCTGACTGACATTTAATTCTTCAGCGATTTCGCGGTTGGCTAAACCCCTAGCTACAAACTGTACAACTTTCAGTTCCGTTGGAGTTAGCTGGACATCGAAAGGAACTTGGATGCGAGAAACATTGTCGCTGCCTTTCGTTTGGTGTTCCTTCCAACGAACAGTTTGCTTAAGCGAAGATTCTACTTGTGCTACGAGTTCTTCAGGTTCAAAAGGCTTGACCATATATACGTCCCCGCCTTTATTTAAACTCTTAACTCTATCCGTACTTTGTCCTTTAGCTGAGAGAAAGAGAACAGGAATCCAGCCAGTGCGTTCGTTTTGTCGGACTTGTTCGACAAAAGTGTATCCGTCCATTTCTGGCATCATCACATCACAGATAATCATATCTGGAACGTCATGTTCTAAGATGTCCAGAGCTTCTCTTCCATTTTCCGCCGTTCCGATTTCATAGCCTCGGAACTCTAAGTAATCCTTCACCAGCAAGATGAGGTTGGGGTCATCATCAATCAGTAGAAGTCGTTTGTGTTCTTTCATGCTGGTTTCTTTCATAACAGTGGCACTTTTCGCGCTTCGATCCATTAGGGTGTTGATATAGTTATCCTGTATGGTGGATGACTGGATTGTGTTGTCTTTTTCCCACTGAACTTATCTTGATCGCCTCTAAGTCTTAAAAGTGGTAGTCACTTTCAACATCCTAGTAGGTGGACGGAAAAAGTCTAGTAAGGATACGTATAGCAGTAGTCTTCATAATGCGCTATTATATGTCCATTTGAAAGGTGCAGGCTAAAAAACCCTGATTAAATCATCGTCCTTGTGAATCACAAGTCGGTATTCTTTCAAGATGACCCTAGCTCAAAACTCACCCGCGCTTTCATTGGTCTACTGCTGCTTTACTATATCCTTCGGTGATGAAGCCCCTATTGAGAGGTTCAACATTAACCGGGGAAGTTTTTGAAGTATGGGTTAAAAATGCAGATTTTTTCACCATACTAATTGCCAATTCACTGGTCTTGGATGACCTGATCTCATGACTTCTGGGCTTAACTGGCCATACCAGACCGCATCTAGGTAATATACCATTATCGTTCTAGAACAACAAACACGCAAGTTTTTGACTTGAGTTGTGAAGATTCTTGATTGAGGCTGTCTGATAACTGATGGGGTTATCGCTCCCCAATCCTGGTTAACAACATCCCCAAGTTCTAGACTAGCGGATTTGTAACAGAATTGAGCATTTATCTGTTTGTGGTTACACAAAGTCTAGAGTTTTTGTGTAAATGGGTCGGGTAATTGGCAATTATTTCCCATTCCTTGCTCCTTAGTCCCTGTTCCTTAGTCCCTAATCCCTAGTAGTTTTGGGGGTGAGATGGCTGTTGGTGGATCACTGTGCTGTTACTCATTGAGTAGATCCCTGATTACAGTTCTATAACAATTTCCCAAGTTTGCAAATAAATTTGTCCATATCAAAATATTCATTACTTACGCAACAAACCCTGACAACTAAAATAATTGGATATTTGCACTTAAGTACCGCCACCCTGTCCTGAGTTCGGAAACCCGTACATGAGCCGGCATTGCTATTATGTCCCATCTTTCGCTAAATTAGCACTCATGAGTCGAGAGTGCTAAGAAAGCAAGAAATTTTGTATGGCAGCTGTATCTCTAAGCGTTTCCACCGTTAAACCCCTGGGCGATCGCGTTTTCATCAAAGTGAGCGCCCCCCAAGAAAAAACCGCAGGCGGTTTGTATTTGCCCGATAATGCCCAGGAAAAACCCCAAGTAGGCGAAATCGCCGCTGTAGGACCTGGCAAGCGTAATGACGACGGTAGCCGTCAACCAATGGACATCAACATTGGCGATAAGGTGTTGTACTCCAAGTACGCTGGCACTGATATCAAACTGGGTACTGAAGAATATGTACTCCTTTCTGAAAAAGACATTCTAGCAGTCGTTAGCTAGTTAGGGATGGGTGATAGGTCAAGAGTTTTCCCCATTATCTCTTTACCATTCACCAATTTCAAGACAAATTCAATTTACTATCGGGATTTAGACTTATTATGGCAAAGCGCATTATTTACAACGAAAACGCCCGTCGCGCTCTAGAGCGTGGTATTGATATTTTGGCAGAGGCTGTAGCTGTTACCCTTGGTCCTAAAGGCCGTAACGTGGTTCTAGAAAAGAAATTCGGCGCACCACAAATCGTTAATGATGGTGTCACCATCGCTAAGGAAATTGAATTAGAAGACCACATCGAAAATACCGGTGTAGCTCTAATTCGTCAAGCTGCTTCTAAAACTAACGACGCTGCGGGTGATGGTACAACCACAGCTACCGTTTTGGCTCACGCTATCGTTAAGGAAGGCTTGCGGAACGTTGCAGCTGGTGCTAATGCGATTTTATTAAAGCGCGGTATTGATAAAGCATCGGCGTTTTTAGTGGAAAAAATTGCTGAACACGCTCGCCCTGTAGAAGATTCTAAAGCGATCGCTCAAGTTGCAGCAATTTCTGCCGGTAACGATGAAGAAGTCGGTAGCATGATTGCTCAAGCTATGGACAAGGTGGGTAAAGAAGGCGTAATTTCCCTAGAAGAAGGGAAGTCTATGACCACCGAATTGGAAATCACCGAAGGGATGCGCTTTGATAAGGGTTATATTTCCCCTTACTTCGCTACCGATGCAGAACGGATGGAAACCGTTTTTGATGAGCCTTTCATCTTGTTAACCGACAAGAAGATTGCTTTAGTCCAAGATTTAGTTCCTGTCCTCGAACAAGTAGCTCGTTCCGGTCGTCCTTTGGTCATTATCGCTGAAGACATCGAAAAAGAAGCTTTAGCAACTTTGGTAGTGAACCGTTTACGCGGTGTTCTTAACGTCGCTGCTGTGAAAGCTCCTGGTTTTGGCGATCGCCGTAAGGCTATGCTAGAAGATATCGCTGTCTTAACTGGTGGTCAACTTGTCACCGAAGACGCTGGTTTGAAACTAGATACCACCAAGCTAGAAAGCTTAGGTAAAGCCCGCCGCATCACCATCACCAAAGACAGCACCACCATTGTGGCTGAAGGTAATGAAGCTGGTGTCAAGGCTCGTTGCGAACAAATCCGTCGTCAAATGGAAGAAACCGAATCTTCCTACGACAAAGAAAAACTCCAAGAGCGTTTGGCTAAATTGTCCGGTGGTGTAGCTGTTGTTAAAGTTGGTGCAGCTACCGAAACCGAAATGAAGGACAAGAAGCTGCGCTTGGAAGACGCTATCAACGCTACCAAGGCCGCTGTAGAAGAAGGTATTGTTCCCGGTGGTGGTACAACCTTAGCTCACCTCGCTCCTCAATTGGAAGTTTGGGCGCAAAGCCACCTCAAAGATGAAGAGTTGACAGGCGCTTTAATCGTCGCTCGTGCTTTACCTGCTCCTCTCAAGAGAATTGCTGAAAACGCTGGTCAAAACGGCGCTGTAATTGCTGAAAGAGTCAAAGAGAAGGATTTCAATATTGGTTTCAATGCTTCTACCAACGAATTTGTAGATATGTTGGCTGCTGGTATTGTTGACCCCGCTAAAGTAACTCGTTCCGCGCTGCAAAATGCTGCTTCTATCGCTGGTATGGTGTTAACAACCGAATGTATCGTTGTTGACAAGCCTGAACCTAAAGATGGCGCTCCCGCTGCTGGTGCTGGTATGGGTGGCGGAGATTACGATTACTAAAATCTTTTCCTACCTTTGAATAAATGGCCGCTTCCGCAAGGGGGCGGCTGTTTTTTTTGCACGCAGAGGCGCAGAGGCGCGGAGAGAATATTGAGTTTCAATTCAAGTTACAGATAAAAGTTCATCTAGTTTACGTTTTAAGTCTGGAGATGTCATTAATGGATTATAAACTTCCCCTTTGTAAGGTTGCCAAACATAACCAGAACTAAATGGTTGGAAACCTGGTAATGTTTCTACTTCTTCTGCAAGTGCTGTAGATAAAACTAATCCTGGAATAGATAAATTAGGTAAATCTTCTATTAGTTCACTATAGGTTCTAAATTCATCAACTTCTACACCAACTAAAGCATAACGAAAGCTAAAATAAAACTTTAGAGCTTCATAGAATAACAAACCTAACTCTGTCAT
The DNA here is from genome assembly GCA_001672075.1 of Anabaena sp. CRKS33. GTDB lineage: Bacteria > Cyanobacteriota > Cyanobacteriia > Cyanobacteriales > Nostocaceae > Dolichospermum. The sequence goes on along the minus strand of LJOT01000058.1, from coordinate 15,302 downwards.
TAAATAAGCACTTTCAGGGCTATATATTCCTACTTCGCTAACATTATCTGAGTAAACCTGTTCTGGGTAAACCCGACACCACCAATTGTTTTCTATATCTTGAAAAATGTCTGTACGACACACATATGTACTACCACTAAAGAGTAACCATTGATATCCCCTTATTTCCCCAAAATATTGGGCAAATTTCTTAGCACTGCTTTCATCAGAGCCACACTCTGCTGATAAACTAAATATCCACGCCATACCTGCCTCCCATTTAGTTCTAATCAATTCTTTCCCAATCATCTTGGGTATTTGCCAAGGCTAATTCGTACCTTTCTAGTGACATTGTAACTCTTGGCGAAATGCTAACGTGGGTTGGGCTATCCTGAACAGCCTGTAAATCTCCAGTGATGTTACTATCATTAATTTGCCACAGGGGATCTTTTCCATATCCACCAAATTTAGCAGGTTTACGAGGTGCTGGTAAAGCTTCAATGGAGAGGGAAACGGACATTCCCCCTGTATTTACAATAGCAACATCAACAAGCTCACCTTGAAGCTCACGCTCTGACTCTGGTAATAAATAGCCTTGCTCATCTAGACTATCTACGGGCATTCTCTTGATATTTATATCAATATCACCCAGTCTAACTCCTAATAGTCTGGCACTTCGACCGATTTTGGGCTTGCCATTTTCGTCTACCATGCCGCGATAGTAGAGTTTTACCATTAACTAATATTACTATATTTGGACAGAATGAATATTATCATGTCATTTCGGTGATTTTCCACCAGTTTACCAATGCGATAACTGTTTTTTTGTTGATTCCTACTTTTTCAGGGATATTGTAACTGCTATAATAGGATTTAGTTTATCCAACAACGATATTATTTTGAGGAGGTTTAACTATGACTCAAATTATTAATCATCAATCTAATTATCAAAAATTACCCGAAATTGTCAGAACTTTAATTGACAATAATCCTCTTTATCAAGAAAACTTAGATAGAGAGAAAATGATTGAAGTGATTAATCTTAATTTTGATCCTATTGCTGTCCCTGATGTTAATCATATCTCTCAGGGGGAATTAACGAAACGGATTAAAAGTATTTTATCTTTACATTTAGTTTCAGGAATGTTAAATGATTTGACTCCAGAGCAAATGCAAATTTTTGATGAATCTGTAAAACGTGGGGGTTAAATGGGTTATTTACTAGATACGAATATTGTTTCAGCCTCACTAAAACAGAATATTGAAGTGGCATTGAAAATTACAGAAATACGTCGTCAAGGTGAATTTATCGGTATTAGTGGCATAACTTATTATGAAGTTCAAAGAGGACTTTTAAGAAGTAATGCTAATAGAAAATTGGCTTGGTTTCAACAATTTTGTCAAGATTATCCGGTTTTGTTTTTAGATGATATGAGAATTTTTCAAAAAGCATCGGAAATTCATGCTGATTTAACAAACAGAGGTAAAATTATTCAGGATGCAGATATTTTGATAGCTGCTACTGCTATTATTCATAATTTAGTTTTAGTTTCTCACGATTCTGATTTAACTAGAGTTAAAGATTTACAGTTAGAAAATTGGTTAATTTAATAATATACTGATAAAGCTTGAATTTTAAGTTTAACAAGTATGCAAGATTACCAGGCAGCTTTTATGGAGCGCCATATTGATACTCAAACACTATACCCTGTAAGGAAAGTTGGGGCTATGCACTTTGGTGGTGTAACCATCGAATGTTTATTAAAAGCGATGATTTTTGATACTTTACCACATGGCGCGAGTCGAGAATGGAAAACAAAACATAATAATCCTGGGCATACAATCAAAAATCCGGGACACAAATACAGTGAGGCGTTGAGAGGAAATGATAGACTTCGATCTAGAATTGAAATGTTTCCAGTTGTTATGGAATGGCTCGACACAGTTGAGAACCCAATGAACCAACATTTCATAGATTTGCGCTATTCTGGACTTGAGCCTGATGATGAAAATTATCAACTTTGGTTCAACTCATATCAGAACCTTATTAGTTGGTTACAGGAGCAAAGGAATACACTTTAAAGAGGTGAAAAATGCAGGAAAATTGGAAGATTTTACTAAAACAGGAAATTAAAAGCCAGTATGTAGATGATAATGTACATGATTCACGGGAATGGGTTGATGTAAATATTTCTACATCAGGTTTATTGAATTTGACTATTGTGAGTAATGCTTTTATAAGTTTATCTATTCCTCAACGTAAAGAACAAATTTTTAACTTACTTAAATCACAAAATCGTCCCTCTCGTACTGGTTTTCTCTCCCTATATACACCTGAAGAAGCTAAATCTCTTAATCTTTCACCTCCAGAAATTTTTGATGTAACTACAATCAAAACTTGGCAAGATTTAGCTATTCAAGCAGCAAATCCACAAAATCAATCACCAGCACCTCAGCGCGAACTTAGTCTACCCAGAACAGTGACATTTTATTCCTTTAAAGGAGGAGTAGGTCGCACTACAGCACTAACTCATGTTGCTTGGATTTTAGCAATGCAGGGACGTAAAGTTGTAGCTGTAGATTTAGATTTAGAAGCACCTGGTTTAAGTACAGCTTTTAATCTGCAACCACAACCAAAATATGGAATTGTTGATTATTTTTATGAACGTTCCTATTTACCAGAAGGAATAAAAGCGAGTATTTCCATTACTGAAATATTTGGTGAAGTGAGAATACCAAACGCTAAAGGAAGATTATTTGTTGTTCCGGCTGGTTGTCTTAGTCTTGATTATATTGCTAAGGTTGATGATCTTCATGCTAATACTATTATTGATGGGGATCAAAATCTTTGGACTGTTTTCAAGCGGGAAATTGACGAACAATTAAAACCTGATGTTATATTAATTGATTCGAGAACGGGAATTAATCAATGGGGAGCTTTATCATTAATTCAAGCTGCTGATGATGCGGTTATTTTTCTTTTTCCTAATGAACAAAATAAACAGGGAATAAAACTGCTTTTACAATCACTTCAAAACCTTAATAAATCATCAATTAATTTTGTGTTTTCTCCTGTTCCTGATGTTAGTAAACTTGACAAGGTAAAGGAAATTTATCAATCTTTTATAGATGAAATAAAAATATCTACAGATGAAGAAGCTGAAATAGATGATAATGATCCATTAGAAATACCAGAACCGTTAGTAATTCCCTATCTTCAACCCATTGCTTTAGCTGATAATTACCCTGTAAGAGCTTTACTAGATTACTATAATAAAATTGTCAATTTAATTGATGAAGAAACTGATGAAATTGAAAGAACAAATATTTTAACTAACTCAGAAACACGCTGGAAAATTATCGAAAGTTTGCAATTTCCTGAAGTAAATGCTGCGGATACAGATAAAAAACAAGATTTCACGCTCTTATTCCAACGTACCAATGATTTTGATAAATTTTTAGATCATGCAACTTGTTTAATTAGAGGTAGAAAAGGAACAGGTAAAACTGCTCTATATTGGCTTTTTCTCAAATATAAAAGTGATGCTCAAAAACTAGCTCGTGGTAGATTAGATAATACTGTATTTTTGTCTGCACATGGTAGATATCAGGAAAGTCGTCCGACTCGTGGACAATTCCAATTTATTCATGAAAATTTACAGCAAAAAGGTGGCACATGGGAGGCTTTCTGGAGAGCTTATTTACTCCTTAGATGTCATCAAGAAAATTTATGCAATTTTCCTAAAAATAGGAAAGGTGAAAAATTTAGTGAACTGAAAAATATTATCAATAATTTACCTAAAGGACAATGGCAATCTGAATACAATCAAGCTTTATTAGAATTATCTACTAATTCTATACTAAGTGAAATAGTTAATGATGCCATTAACATTATTATTCATGAAGACATCAAAAAAAAATCTCAGAAAATTTGGTTTCTTTATGATGATTTAGATGAAGATTTTCCTGAAGCAGGAGAAGTAAGACAATCGGCATTATCTGGATTATTTCAATTAGTTCAATCTTGTGATGCAAATCGCCTAACAGAAATTAGATTTAAGATTTTCTTGAGAGAAGATATATGGAATCGTTTAATTTTTGACAATAAAAGTCATTTTACTGGACGGGATATTATTTTACAATGGACTAGGGTTGATTTTTTAAGATTAGCTTTGCGTCAATCAATACAATCTCCAGATTTTAAGAATTTGGTAGATAGGTTTTCTCCTATTGCTGTAGAAAGTATTGATCAATCTAGTGAAGATGAAATTGATAAAGCTTTAGAATTACTTTGGGGAAGTCGTCGCAGAACAGGGAACAAAGCTAAATATGTATCTAGATGGGTTTATGAAAGATTAACTGATTCTAGTGGTACTACTTTTCCTCGTAGTTTAAGTATCTTATTAACAGGTGCAAAGGAACAAGAATTAAGCTATCAAGGAAAACCATCAATTCAAACACCAATAGATCGTTTATTACGCAGTAAATCTTTAGAAATCGGATTGAAAAAAGCATCTGAAAAACGTTGTGATGAAATCAAAGAGGAATATCGTCATTTGACTAAATTTTTTGACTCTCTCAAGCAGAAATCAGCCCTTTTACCTAAGGACGAATTACATAGTATATGGCAAGAATCAGCACAGGATATAGCAGATTTTGAAGAGTTTACTTCTTTTTTAACTGAAATTGGTATTATTGAATGGCGCGAAAGAGATAAACGCTATAAATTTGCGGATATCTATGTATATGGTTTTGATATGATTCGTCAAGGTGCAGTATAGAAATATTTTTGACTTTACCTCAGTTCGAGGTAAATCAAAAAGTTAGCAATTAGAAAAATAATATTTTTAAAAGAGACGTGATTTACAACGTCTCTAAAATCATTAAAACTCCGCGTTTTCTGGTGTGCGAGGGAAGGGAATCACATCCCGAATATTCCCCATACCTGTCATAAATTGTACCAACCTTTCAAACCCCAAACCGAAACCAGCATGAGGAACAGTCCCATAACGACGCAAATCTAAATACCACCACAAATCTTCCGGGTTCATACCTTGTACTAAAACCCGTTTTTCTAAAACATCTAACCGTTCTTCCCGTTGTGAACCACCAATAATTTCCCCTATTTTCGGTGCGAGAATATCCATTGCGCGAACGGTTTTTTCATCATCACTTAACCGCATATAAAAAGCTTTGATTTGTGCGGGATAATCTGTCACAATGACTGGCTTTTTAAACAGTTGTTCAGCTAAATAGCGTTCATGTTCTGATTGTAAATCTGCACCCCAACTTACAGGATAATCAAATTTAACATCAGCTTTTTCTAAAAGTTTGACTGCTTCGGTATAAGTCAACCGTTCAAATTGATTGTTAATAATATTATTAGCAGTTTCTAAAACAGTTTTATCAATGCGTTCATTAAAAAATTCCATGTCTTCTGGACAAGTTTCCATCACATATTTAAAAATGTATTTCAGAAACTCCTCAGCCAAATCCATATCACCCTCTAAATCACAAAAAGCCATTTCTGGTTCAACCATCCAAAATTCGGCTAAATGACGAGAAGTATTAGAATTTTCCGCCCGGAATGTCGGACCAAAAGTATAGACATTAGTAAAAGCCATAGCCATAATTTCGGCTTCTAATTGTCCACTAACTGTTAAATATGCAGGTTTACTAAAGAAGTCTTGACTATAATCAATTTCTTGATTTTCTGTTTTCGGAACATTCTTTAAATTAAAATTAGTCACACTAAATAATTCTCCAGCCCCTTCGCAGTCACTAGCAGTAATAATGGGAGTATGTACCCATAAAAATCCCCGTTCGTGAAAAAATTGGTGAATAGCAGTCGCGCAAGCATTTCTCACCCGAAATACCGCACCAAAGGAGTTAGTTCTACCGCGCAAATGGGCTATGGTTCTTAGAAACTCAAAGGAATGACGTTTCTTTTGTAGGGGATAGGTATCAGGATCAGCGTCTCCGTATATTTTCACAGTATCTGCTTTTAATTCTATTCTTTGTCCTTTTCCTTGGGAAGCTACTAGGACTCCTGATACTTCTATAGAAGCACCTGTATTGATTTGTTTTAATATTCCTTGATAATCTGGTAAATCTTGATTAATGACAATTTGCAAATTACCCAAACATGAACCATCATTAACTTCTAGAAACGCAAATCCTTTTAATTCGCGTTTTGTTCTTACCCAACCTTGGACTACCAAAGTTTCTTCTGGTTTACCACTTCTTAATATTTCTGCAATACGACGATTTAGCATTTTCTACAACTTTTTTTGACTATATAATTCCAATTTTAGCAAAATAGAGACTGAAAACTGGAGTAACTGGATCATAAAATTTCCGATTTGATATCATTGGACTTGATTTAAATAAAATCCAAAATCCAAAATCTAAAATCTAAAATCCCACCCAAGACCTCAGTAACCAACCTATAATAACGCCTAAACCGCCAAAACGGATAGCTTGCCAAAAAGGTCTTTTTAGGGTATTCCAAGAAAACAACCGGCTTTCTAGGTTGATTTCCAAGGTTTCCAACTGTTTTTGAATGCGGGTTAATTCTGCCTTAATTTCTGGGGTCTGTTTGCTATTTTGCTTTAAATTCTTTAATTCTTGTTGCCATTGTGCCTTTTGTTCTTGATCATTTTGCACTTGGGTGTATCTATCCTTCAAGAATCTTAGTGAAGTTTCTACTTCCTCTAATTCCCGTGCAAAATCTAGGTAGGGGTTTTCCTCTAAATTAGTCATTAGCGATTAGTAATTAGCTATGATGATTAAATCATAACTTTTACTTTTAACTTAGCACTTAGTCTTATGTTGCAAACCAGTCAACTAAATGAAATTAGCACTTTAGAACTAGCACAAGCCCTGATGGAAAGGTTAAGTATCACTCCAGATGATTGGCATCGTCTCAAATCTAACCGCAATGCCCGCGCTAGTGAACAGGTTGCCGCCGCCATAGTCTTTTTGGTCAAAAATGAACCCCAAGAGGCGCAAGCCAGACTAGAACAGGCTGTAGGCTGGCTAGACAAATCAATTTCCGCCCCTCCTTGCCCCACCCACGGACACAAAACAAAGTAGGGGCAAACCGCCCGTGGTTGCCCCAGTAACAAAGGAATTAACCCTCACCTTCGCAAAGATAATAAACGACGGCTTTCTAATTGCTTACAAAGCCTGAGTTCTGTACCTTTGCGATTCCATTCTACTTGATCAAAAATCTGATGCAGTAAGGACATACCGCGTCCACTTTCTGCTTCCTCTGGTGGTAAATAGTCATTGGGATCACTATCACCTGTAATGGAGGGAGTGAAACCGCTACCCTGATCTGAGATAATCCACCAATATTGATTATCTACTAATGAGAAACGAACTACCACTAATTTAGCGGGATCAAGATTATTCCCATGTTTAGCGGCATTTACTAGGGCTTCTTGGAGTCCTAGTCGCAGTTCTGATTGCAATTTTGCGGGAATATCTGTTAACAGTAAATCTAGGATTGGACAAAGATAAAGGGTGGAAGCAAAACTAATTGTCCCCCAATAACGCCCGACCGGACGAAGAGAAATGGTAATCACAAGAGAAACCCCGTAGCTTTTAGTTAGCTAGACATCAGGAAAGCTTTTTCAGGCATTCTGATAAGAATTAGGTGATCATGTTGCCTTTAAACTTGCGTCTGTAAAACTAAATTTATAAAAATGCTCTCCGCTGCTAATTTAGAAGGAGAATCGAATTGCTTATTTACATTTTGCTAGGGTTAGTCTGTTGATTAAGTAGATGAATAAAGGCTACTTTTTTGAACAGCAGGGGAAAGATCCTCTGATTAACCGCTGATTTGTAATTAAAACAATTTTATGCACCTTTTTTAAGATTCTATACAGCTTCGATGTCTTTAAAAAAAAATGAGTTTCTATTTTTATGGTGATTTTATTCTAGCATTATAAGTATGCACCAGACTACAAATTGACAATTTTTATTTTTGTAAAGAATTAATGACTCTGATCATTTTCCGATAGTACCAGAAAGGCGGCTGCTTCTACATGGGCAGTTTGAGGGAAGAAGTCAGCAGGTTGAACCCTTGTGAGTCTGTATAGTCCGTTTTCGCAAAGTAATTTGAGGTCACGGGCTAAAGTAGATACTTTACAACTGACGTAAACAATTCGAGAAGGTTTCAGGTTTCTTAATGTTTTGATAACGTTATCTTCACATCCTTTCCGTGGTGGATCAAGTAAGACGACATCTGGTATGATCTCCAAATTCTGGAGAATTTTTTCCACTGCACCTACTTGGAATGTTACATTGTTAATTTTATTTTCTTGAGCATTGACAATTGCCTGTTTTACTGCTGTTGATTGTAATTCTAAACCGATGATATGCTTTACTTGTTTAGCTAGGGGCAAAGTTAATGTCCCTATGCCACAATAGGCATCTACTAGGACTTCATGACCTTGTAAATTTAGTTCTGACTGAATTACCTCTAATAAAGCCTCGGCTGTTTCTGTGTACACTTGGAAGAAGGTATCTGGGCGAATTTGAAAATCCAGTCCGGCGAATTTTTCTCGTAGGTAAGGAACTCCAGCTAAACAACGGGTTTCTAATCCAAATATAGCATTTGTGCGATCGCTATTACGATTTAATGACACGCCTACTAATTGGGGATAACGCTGTAACCATTGCTGTGCTTGGTTTTCTATTCCTGGTAAGTTCCAATCTTTGACGACTAAAGTTAGCAGCATTTCCCCTGTGCGACGGCCAATGCGTAAACCTAAGTGGCGAATTAATCCTTTGTGTTTAATTTCGTCGTAAATTGACCAACCCTGCTTTTCAATGTCTAATTTGACTTCAGCTAATAAAGGATTTAACCGTGAATCCTGCACTGGACATTGATTTAAGTTGATTAATTTATGAGTACCTTTGTGATAATATCCAGCTTGGACATGACCTATAGCAGAAATACCAAAAGGATAGGTAACTTTGTTACGATAACCCAAGGATGCAGCAGCTACTAATACTATATTCACAGGTATGTTAACAAAACCGCCAATTCTTTCTAAAGCTTGAATTACTTGATTTTGTTTGGCTATTAACTGGTAATTATAGTTAATATGTTGCCACTGACAACCACCACATTTGTCAGCGACAATACAATTTGGTCTTACCCGTTGAGGCGAAGCCTGTAATAAATCCTCAAGTTGACCATAAGCATATTTTGGCTTAACATTGAGTAATTTGACAAGTAGGCGATCGCCTGGTACAGTATCCGGTACAAAAACCACACGCTGATCAAAGCGTCCCACACCGTCCCCAGTGTCGCTTAAATCAGTAATTTCCAATTCGATGACTTCACCTTGTCGCCACATTATATTAGTCATTAGTCAGTTGTGAGGGAATAGGGAAAGGATAATTCCTTGATGTAGAATTGTGAATAGATTTATGTCTATCTTCCCACACACTTCACGAATGTTCCTCTAAGTCGCTAAACTAGCAAATATAAATATTTCAGGTTATTTAGATCATCATGACTGTAATTAGCCAAGTTATTCTCCAAGCTGACGACGAACTGCGTTACCCCAGCAGTGGTGAACTCAAAAACATCAAAGCATTTTTGGAAACTGGTGTAAAGCGCACAAGAATCGCCGCCACCCTTTCAGAAAACGAGAAAAAAATTGTTCAAGAAGCTACCAAAAAACTTTGGCAAAAACGCCCTGATTTTATCGCTCCTGGTGGTAATGCTTACGGTGAAAAACAGCGGGCTTTGTGTATTCGGGACTTTGGCTGGTACTTACGCCTAATTACCTACGGTGTACTTGCTGGTGACAAAGAACCCATTGAAAAAATTGGTTTGATTGGTGTACGAGAAATGTACAATTCTCTCGGTGTTCCCGTTCCCGGCATGGTAGAGGCGATTAATTCTCTCAAACAAGCGTCCTTGGATTTACTGAATGCAGAAGACGCTTCAGAGACAGCACCCTACTTTGATTACATCATTCAAGCCATGTCTTAATCAAATCTCCGTATTATAGCCCGCAATTGGGAACAGTAAATAGGGAATAGGATTAAGGGTCTTGACTTCCCCGCAGTTGGTAGTGGCTATGGCAAGATTTGTCAAGTTATTAACCAGTTGTGGGGATATTTTTATCTCAGTTACATAATGGTAAAATTTGTCTTAATTGTCAGTGATTTGGTAGGGTATTTTTCCGTAAATGCTGAGTGACTCGGCTAGAGTTCAGCTACTATTAATGATTAATTATGTCATAATTTTAGATCCTGGTATACCAATGCAGTATCGGGGTTTACTAATGAGTCAGCAAGTCACATTTATTTACTTGGATGAATTACAAGTAACAAGCAATAATTCATTAGGACTGGGAATGGTGCAGCTAGTGGTGGAAAAAGAGGAAACTGCTACTGATCATACTAGGGAGTTAATCGAAAAATGTCGCCAACAATTGGTAGATGTCAGCAAAAGACAAAAAGTTCTAGAATTGTTAGAGCTTGTCCTAAGTTGACAATTTAATGGATAAACCCATACACATATAGACAAAGCCCCCAAGTATTTGATGTATAACTCTCATGAGTTAGCTAAAAAACTAGGCAAAATGTGTCAGAATTAAATAATCAAATAGAGTGTTGAGAATGAGCAATGCTTTTATCCATCAAGACAAAACTCAAGTTAAATAAAACCCAAGAAATATTGATGGCTAAACACGCTGGAATAGCCAGGTTTGCCTATAATTGGGGTTTAGCTACTTGGCAAGATTTGTATAAAGATGGACTCAAGCCAAACAAATATCTTCTCAAGAAATTCTTTAATAATCATGTAAAACCTGAATTTACATGGATTAAAGAAAAGGGTATTTGTCAAAAAATTACTCAATATGCCTTTGATTATTTAGGTGAATCTTTCCAAAGATTCTTTAAAGGATTATCTAAATATCCAAGATTTAAAAAGAAGGGAAAAAATGATAGTTTTACCATTGATAATAGTGGTAAACCAATTCCTGTAGGTGGTACATCAATCAAACTACCGACAATTGGATGGGTAAAAACTTATGAAGCCTTACCTCATACTACTTGTAAGTCAATTACTATTTCTAGGACTGCTGATAGTTGGTTTATTGCCTTTTTTTATGAACAAGAATGTCAACCAACTATTAAACAATATGATCTTGTTGGTGTTGATTTAGGGGTGAAAGAACTAGCTACTCTTAGCACTGGTGTTACATTCCCTAATCCTAAGCATTATAAGCAAAACTTAGCTAAACTGCAAAGATCATCTAAGATATACTGTAGAAAAGCTTCATGTTCAAATAATAAGCACAAAGCCAAAATTAAACTAGCTAGACATCATGCAAGAATAACAAACCTTAGAAAAGACACTCTTCATAAAATTACTACTTACTTATGCAAAAACCACGCGAGGATAGTAGTAGAAGATTTGAATGTTTCTGGGATGTTGTCAAATCATAAATTAGCTCAAGTTATAGCTGATTGTGGTTTTCATGAGTTTAAGCGTCAATTAGAATATAAAGCTAAAAAATTTGGTTGTGAAATTATAATTGCTGATAGATTTTATCCATCAAGTAAAACTTGCTCAAATTGTGGACATAAAAAAGAACATCTTTCTTTATCCCAAAGAACTTATCACTGTGAAAACTGTGGTTTTAAGATGGATAGGGATCTAAATGCTGCAATTAATTTATCACGTTTGGCTAAGGCGTGTAAGTCTACTGAGGGATAACCGCTCCTATGCTCCTGTCGAAGTAGAAAGTAAAGTCTAGTTTTGTCTAGGTTTTATATAGCAGACAATCCTTGTTTACAAATTAACTAATTTAAGTCGTCAGGAGATTGAAGCCATGTTTACTTTAGATGAATTAAAGCAAACGCGGTATTTTCGAGAAGTTGCGGAGGAAGCAAAAGTAGAGGGTTGGTTAAAAGGTAGATTGGAAGGTAGATTGGAAGGTAAATTGGAAGGTAGATTGGAAGGTAGATTGGAAGGTAGATTGGAAACAATACCGCTGTTATTAGAGTTGGGTTTGACTGTAGAACAAATAGCAGCAAAGTTAGTTGTAGATATTGAAACTGTGAGGGGGGTTGCGGAAAAATCTGTACAGTCTGTTAATGAAACACCTCTGGAGTCATGAGACTTGCACCTTGAAGTAGTTTGAATAACGGTCTGCGAATCAATTTGGAGTCTCATGGTAGAAATCTTCCCAAGACCGGTAAAAAATGCTTTTAGTTCAGTTTAGTGGACTTTAACTAAGGAACTTTTACCTATGACTCCAGATTCAGTGATAGGTGACTGCTGTTAAATTAGTTAAATTAGTCCCAGTTCCCGTTTTAGTAAATTAATTGACTGTGTACCGATATAGTTTTCACAGCGAATGAGTTTAGGTGGACGAATGAGGTCTTCTAGGAAGGTTTGTAAGGTTGCTTGGGCTGTAGAGTAGCTGACTTGATCGGTACAAAAGATGATTTCTGAGCGTTTGACGATGGCGTATAGTTTATAATCATCCTTGGGCTGGGAAGTCATTACTAATAATTCTTCACCTCGCAAACCGTGGAGAATGACTTCTGTAGCCCTGAGAATACCAGGACTAAGACTAATTATACCGATACAACTAGAGTTGGGTAAGCTTTTGACTACAGTGAGTTCTTTAGCGTAGTCATGAATATCTAAGGGAATAACACGGACCGCCTTGGGGGCGGAGATCGCTTCCACTTCTCCGATAAAATAACGACTGGTGACTAATGTGGCCGAGGCTGTTTGGTCTAGTACCGTCACGAGTTCTTCCATGGGTACTAGCTGGACTGGAATTTGCAGGGATTCCTCTAATTCATCAACCATTAATTCCCCAGCCCCAATATCTTGAGACGGAGTTACTACTAATAATCTCGCGCTACAACGCAAACGCCAGTCAACTTCTGCTAAAAATAGTTCCCGTGCTAGATTGAGAGAACAGCCTTGGGTGAGTAACTCATCTAGGGCTTGTTGAACGATTTTATAGCTAGTTGGATGTTGTTTGAGAATAGGGGACTGTGATCTATTTCCACCTTCATGACCTTGGGTACGAACATAGATTCCTGAACCTGCAAGACTTTCCACAAATCCCTCTACCTCCAATTGGCGGTAAACTTTGCTAATGGTATTGCGGTGTAACCCGGTTTGCATTGCTAAGGCCCTGGTACTGGGTAATTTGTATCCGGGTGAATATTGCCCGGAAGCGATCGCAAATCGGATTTGATTAAATAGTTGGTTAGATGCGGGAATTTCACTGTCTGGTTGAATACGGAACTGAATCATGACCAATTCCTCTGCCTAAAACTTATATTAATTGCCATCAGTTACCTATTAAATATATGATTAATGGGTTAATTTACTCTGATAAATATTACCAAGGAACTATACAGCAGTCGGGAGTTAAGAGTCAAAATCAATTAAATAGCTATTTAATTAGCTCTTGTCTTTTCCCTTACTGCCAACTTAATTATGACAGACCAAGCAATAAATACTTCAACAATTCAAATTTCGGCTGACAATTTCCAAATAGATGCTTATTTAGCAAAACCAACTTCCCCCGGTTCTTATCCAGGAATTGTCGTTTTACAGGAGATTTTTGGTGTTAACGTGCATATTCGGGAGGTAACAGAACGAATTGCTAAACTAGGTTATGTAGCTATCGCTCCGGCACTGTTTCAACGTCAAGCACCTGGATTTGAAACTGGTTATACTCCTGAGGATGTGGAAATAGGCCGTAAATACGCTTGGTTACAGACCACAGCCTCAGAACTTTTAAGCGATATTCAAGCAGCTGTTAACTACTTAAAAACTTTACCCCAAGTCAAAAAAGATGGATTTGGTTGTATTGGCTTTTGTTTTGGCGGTCACGTGGCCTATCTAGCTGCTACTTTACCAGATATTAAGGCTACTGCTTCCTTTTACGGTGCGGGAATTACTAGTCGCACTCCTGGAGGTGGAAATCCCACCATTACCCGGACATCAGAGATTAAAGGAACTATCTATGCCTTTTTTGGGACCCAAGATGGAAGTATTCCCCTAGAACAAGTGGACGAGATTGAAGCAGAACTGGAAAAATACAAAATTCCCCATCGTGTTTTTCGCTACAATGGGGCTGATCACGGATTTTTTTGTGATCATCGTGCCAGTTATAATTCTAAAGCTGCGGCGAATGCTTGGCAACAAGTCCAAGAACTTTTTAGCCAACTGACAATTGACAACTGACCAAAAAATTTTAGATTTTAGATTTTAGATTGGGAATTTTTGGTACAAGCCTCGCCTCTTCAGGGCAGAACTAATCCAAAATCGCTAATCTAAAATCCCCAAGCTCCACACTTGAGGGTGGAGTTAATCCAAAATCCAAAATCGTAAATCCAAAATCAATTGACCTGTTACCACTGACAACTAACAAATAACAATTTATCTTCAAAGTCATGAATTCCGAATCTAAACTTTCTCAAACAGCCAATTCGTCTTTTTCAATGGACGATTTTGCTAAAGCACTGGAAAAACACGATTACCAATTTCAAAAAGGGCAAATTGTTCGTGGTAAAGTCTTCCAAATTGACCATGATGGTGCTTATGTTGATATTGGTGGAAAATCGTCTGCATTTCTTCCCCAAGATGAGGCTTCTTTGAGAGCAGGAACTGATTTGTCGGAGGTATTACCGATGAATGAGGAACTAGAGTTTTTGATTATTCGGGATCAGGATGCTGAAGGTCAAGTCACTATTTCTCGTAAGCAGTTGGAAATGCGTCAAATCTGGGATAAACTGTTAGAAATGCAGGAAAATTCCCAAACCGTCCAAGTGCGGGTAACAGGTATTAATAAAGGTGGTGTCACTGTTGATCTTTTGGGTGTGCGGGGGTTTATTCCGCGATCGCACATCTCCGAACGTGATAATCTAGAAGCACTTAAAGGCCAAAGTCTCACCGTCGGCTTTTTAGAAATTAATCGTGAAACTAAAAAGCTGGTTCTTTCTCAACGTTTAGCGGCTCGTTCTAGTAACTTCAGTCTATTAGAATTAGGTCAATTAGTAGAGGGGAAAATTACCGGCATTAAACCTTTTGGTGTATTTGTAGATTTAAATGGTGCCAGCGCTTTACTGCACATTAAACAAGTCAGCCAAAAATTTATTGAATCTTTAGAAAAGGTCTTTCAAGTTGGTCAACCCATTAAAGCTGTAATTATTGATTTAGACCAGGGTAAAGGTCGAATTGCTATTTCTACCAGAGTTTTGGAAAATTTCCCTGGTGAAGTTATGGAAAATTTTGCAGAAGTCATGAATTCAGC
>LJOT01000608.1 GCA_001672075.1 Anabaena sp. CRKS33 | reverse complement strand
TCTCCATAGTCAGCATCTATGATATCTTGTTGGGCTGTGGTGGTGAAGCTTTCGTTATCGTTAAGGTCAGTTACTCCAATAGTTAATTGTTTTTCAAAGGATAACCCCCCTTGGTCGGTGGTTCTAACTCTAATGCTATAACTGTTTTTGGCTTCAAAGTCAAATACAGCGTTGGTTTTGAGTTGATTATTGGTAATGGTGAATAAACTATTATCCGTTGCACCTTCCCCAGTGACTAAACTATAGGTAAAGGTGTCTCCTGTATCTGGGTCTGTGGTGGTGAGATTACCAATTACTGTACCAATAATTTGGTTTTCCGCAACTGTGGTGGCGCTGAGAGTGAGGTTGGTGGGTGCTTTGTTAGTAAACTCACTCACGTCAATTATTTGTAGTCCTGATTCAAAATCAGCTACGTAAGCGTAGTTGCCGACTACTTGCACACCTATAGCATAGCCAGAAGTATTATAATTGCCCTTGAGGGTGGGGGTTGTGGGGTTGCTGATGTCTATTATTTGTAGTCCTGAAGTATAATCAGCTACGTAAGCATAGTTACCGACTACTTGCACACCATAAGCATTGCCAGATGTATCATAATTGCCCTTGAGGGTGGGGTTTGTGGGGTTGCTGATGTCTATGATTTGTAGTCCTGATTCATAATCAGCTACATAAGCATAGTTACCGACTACTTGCACACCTATAGCATAGCCAGAAGTATTATAATTGCCCTTGAGGGTGGGGGTAGTGGGGTTGCTGATGTCAATTATTTGTAGTCCTGATCCATCATCAGCTACGTAAGCGTAGTTACCCACTACTTGCACACCTAAAGCAGCGCCATATGTATCATAATTGCCCTTGAGGGTGGGGGTTGTGGGGTTGCTAATGTCTATTATTTGTAGTCCTGAATAATAATCAGCTACATAAGCGTAATTACCCACCACTTGCACACCATAAGCATAGTAAGATGTATCATAATTGCCCTTGAGGGTGGGGTTAGTGGGGTTGCTGATGTCTATTATTTGTAGTCCTGAATCACGATCAGCAACATAAGCGTAGTTACCGACT
>LJOT01000323.1 GCA_001672075.1 Anabaena sp. CRKS33 | reverse complement strand
TTTTGGGTACAGGAACGGTGTTTGAGTTTGCTCGTTTAGGGAATCTTGATATTACCCTTGCTAGTAGCGATTTTACTTTGATTGTTTAGTTTCCTGATTTGGGATACAGCAATGCTGTGTCCCGATATATCCCACATTCCGCACCCTAAACTGTCAGACAACGAAAAATGGTCATTTGGGGATTTGAAATTAGCGAACTGCTTGCAGCAGCGCTTCGCTATCGCTATCTAAAATTTAGACAATTTTGTATCAAAATTATCCTTACAGGTCTTCAAAAATCCGAAATTACCGATTGTGGCACCAGGGGTGCAGAATGTGGGTTAAAAGATGCGTAGCACGAAAAAAACAGTGTCATTATTTCAATCTCATGTTTTTAAACATGAGTTTTTCCTGTTTATTCTGAATTTTTTCTACTTGTGAAATATTTGAGTTTTCAGTCAAAAAACAGGTCAAAATTTGATCTGTAATTGGCCTGTTAATGTCTGATTATTATACAGACTTTCCCCAGTCATGAGATTGTGAGACCTACCTAAACTATAACCTAAATCTAAGGCTATATTTGGGGACATTTTCACTGTACAGCGAGTTTGATAGCCAGTACCTCCACTTTTATCACCGTTAACTCTTTGTCTTCCCCAGGTGGTATTTAAGCGACAATTTAAAAAAGGAAAAATGTTTTTTCCCCATCCGATTTCACCGTTATAAACTAGAGAAGATAGTGGAGAAAAATAGCCACTACTCTCTTGGCGATCGCTTGTATAGTTCCAAGCGAAAACATTACCAGCAAACCAAAGTTCACCCCACTTATGTTCCAAGCGATTAAAAATCTGTTGCTCAAAATTACCATCATTATATAAACCCACACGATAGGAGCCAAAAAAGCTAGTATTAGGGTCAATTTGCCAAAAAGTATTGAAACCAGAGCGTATAGCTGTAACTTGATTTTCCAGTGTTTTCACACTAGTTTTATAAGGACCTTGTTCTGCGACTGCTGACAAAAATAAACCTGACTTGAGGCTATAATCTGGATTGAGTTTAACAGCAATTGGTCTATCTATCTGAGCATTGAAATTAAGAGCCGTTGGTAAACGATTAAATAGATCAATTCCTGCTCCTAATTTTATAGTATATTTACCTGTTTTGCCTTCCCATCCCAACTGAAGGGGAATATTAGTAAGAGATGCAAATTTCGGTTGACTCAACTTATTAAAGGCAGTTTTTAATTTAATTTTCTCTCCATTGAATAACCGAAATTGAAACACTGGTTCAATAGTTTGGCTCTCCTGCTGGGAACTATTCATGTCCCTACGAAACCCTGTTTGGATACTTTCCAAAATAAATGCTGGCCGCACAGGTGTATTAGAAGTTGGTTGTGAAGTTGGTTGTACTGTAGAATTTGGTTGTGAAGTTGGTTGTACTGTAGAATTTGGTTGTACTGTAGAATTTGGTTGTACTGTAGAAATTGGTTGTACTGTAGAATTTGGTTGTACTGTAGAATTTGGTTGTGCTTGCGGAGGAGATACTCGTTGGGAAGTTAACCTTAGCTGAGGATTGAAGTTTTCAGGTGCAGCAATTAATATTGGTATTGAATGCAAGTTCTGAGGAAGAAAGCTACTGTCAAAAACTGTGTTTAAGTTTTCTAAAATACTAAAAGTTGCAATTTGTGCGGTTAATTCTGGAAATGAGTTCGAGTTTTCATCTAGTGGGAAAAAAAGAGAGGAATCTGTTTCTGTAATATCTCCGTTATTTTGGCGTGAATCTGCTAAATTATCAACCACAGGGACGGGCTTTATTAAAAGTGAGACTGAATCCCAATTTTCATCTAGTTCCATAGGAGCAGCAGATACAGACTTAATACCGAAACTAGTGATGATACTTATTGGAAAAAATAAATATAGTATTCGTTGTAGCAAGTTGAGTGAGAGTAACATCTTACAAAATAGTTACGTAGAGGAATATGGGGAATAGAATGAATATTTTCATATTCATACCTTTGCCAATTTACCAGGGTGAGTTAATGTATCCAAGACTTACAGCAGATATGGCTGATAGCTTGTGTGGCCCAACCATAAACCTTATTTTTAGGTAGCAGCAATTAATATAGCAATATCTCGGAAGAGATTACCGCTGTTTTCCTGCTGTTTTGCGTAAATCCCATATAATATATTTTATATCAGTATTTATGAATCTGGACTGGTAAATTAGGTTCATCTGGTGGACTCATGATCAGTTATCTCCTCTTTCATAGCGACATCATATCATGTTCGTTTGAACACTTATCATATCTGTTGAGGCTGGTAATGGGTAATTGGTAATTGGGAAAAGGCAATACAATGATGAACTATATTGTAAGTGATTGGGCGGACATGATATCAAGTCTTTAACCATCCAAAAGTTAATTCATGCCATCTTTGACAGTAATCCAGTAATGTTCAGTGCCATTAGTCACAAATTTGGTTTTCTGAGTAGAAGTATTCGGTAGACCCCGACCCGAATTACCATCGGACACTGCTTGCCACCAGGGTGATTTCATATCCGTATTGGGACGGAGGAGGGGTTGTTGCTTTGTTGCAGTGTACAGTAAAGATTGTAGAATCATACTGTTAGTGCTACTAGTAGAACCAAGAGCAGTTTTACCTGTTTTTTCATAAAAACCTTCATAAAAGCCCAGCAAAGGGTTATATAAGTCCGTTGTTGCCTGGATTAGTTCCTGAGTATAGCTATCCTTAGGCAGTAAGGCATAATAGGCAAATGCCACAGCCGAACTGACTAATCTTCCCTCTGGTAGTAGTTTACCATCATCATCTAAGGCTACCCAAGGCTGATTTTGACCAATAATTGAACTGTGGACGGTGTAAGGTTGACGCTCAATGAGAGTAGTAGCTGAGGCAGTCAGAGTCTCAGTATTACGGTAGCGTTGGGCTTGAGCTTGATAGACTGCCGTAAAGAGCGATCGCATTTTTGGATCTAAACCAAACTCTAGAGCATACAGCAGGAAAGGATTACTAACGGTATATTGATTAACCTTTGATTTTGTATCTTTACGCAGCCGTTCCATGGGAACTTCTACCCCCTCCACTGATGTTGTTTTATATTCACCTCCCACAGCAGATTTATCAACATTAAATCCCCACAATTGAAAACCTCTAGCGGCATATTCTTCATAACCCAAACGGGTTTCAGGATTAATTCTGGGGACTAACCGCCCACTTTTATCTTTGGTGACATTGGCACTAGAAAGAATACCTTCCCGCACAACCCGCAAGTATGACCAGTCGAGAGCAATTTGATCAACAACTTCCGTGTATTCGGGATGGTCTGCTTTTAAATTATACAGGGCTGTTAATAGTCTTCCCACATCTAAAGACGACCAACCAGTACCTTCAGGGACTGGATTACCACCATAATCTACTGGTTGCAATGTTCGCGGATCATAACCCCGACTCGGTAATTCCCCCGCATACAGCGGTATCTGGGCTAAAGCACCCAACAACTGTCGAATGCGCTGATCAAATTCCTTGGGAGAAATTATATCCATTGCCCATGCTGCATTGAGCGCTGTTAGATAATCTCCTAATCCCCACAATGTTGAACCCTTAACATCAGAGCGATCGCTCACCAATCCTGTTGTAGGCTGAGAATTAGCAGAGAAATAGTTCCAGGCCGCTTGAGCGTAGCGTCTTTGCACAACTGTTAAAGGTTTAGGTAATGGTTTAGCTGGCTGCGGGACACCCAAGGATGGAATAGGTTTAACTATCAGCGGTGGTGGGTTAGTTGCTGTATTAGTCTGGGCAGGTGCAACATTTATGGGAATAGGATTTTGGGCTGGAGTTGGGGAATTTGCAGCAGGTGGTTTAGAATCTGAGGGTTTAGAATCTGAGGGTTTAGAATCTGAGGGTTTAGAATCTGAGGGTTTAGAATCTGAGGGTTTAGAATCTGAGGGTTTAGA
>LJOT01000322.1 GCA_001672075.1 Anabaena sp. CRKS33 | reverse complement strand
AATGATAGCGGGTTAGAATCGCTGTACCACTCTCCATAGTTTTTATTTTGTCGTTTCCCTATGCTGCATCTTGATTATAATCTCTATTAAACAGTGTATCAGCTAACCATGTTTTAAAATCTGGGTTGTCGGTAAATTGTTGGTAAACTTCTGTATGATCAAAAATAAACTCCTGAAACTTATCAACTAGCTTTTTCTCAAAGGTAATTCTCGCATTTTGACGATCTGAATATTTCTTAGCGTTTTGATATTCTTCATCTTTGCTAACTTCTGCGGGTAAGTCTTCAAATATGAATTTACGCACTTGATCTTTTTCTGTCCATGAAATATTCCCAAAGCGGTTATTAAAGTCTTCAATAATATGACTCAAATAATCTAATTTAGGTTGATATGTGCTTTCAGGAGGTTCGGGAGGTGCAGGTTTTATTTCTCCACTACCTTCTAATTGGATAGCTAATGTATTTTGTCTTTCTATGCGGTAACTGTCAATATCCACACTTTCTAAAATACCTTTTGATAAATCTGTATCATTGAGGTTAGGAAGTTTGGTTAATAGGAATTTGAGAAAAGTTTTCAAACTTTCCCAATAGGGGTTACGAAAAGGATGTATCTGTACTAAAAATTGATAGTTTCTCACAAAAGATTTAGCTTTGGTTTTAAATTGTATTTGTGATTCTATATCTAATTCTTTGATAAAAGTTTGTTTACATTCATCCAAAATGGGATCTAATTGATCACGTTCTGCACCATTGATAAAAAGTGCCATTAATTCATTAACTTCTGTTTCTGAATAAACCTGAAAACCATCAAGACTATCTTGCAAATCATTTAATCTATCTATATCAGTTTCTTCACTGAGAATAGTTGTTTTATAAAAAGGATCGAAAGCTGTTTTAATTGCATCTGCTGAGTTAACAAAATCTAAAATAAAAGTATCTTTTTTATCGGGTTTATAGGCACGATTTAAGCGAGATAGAGTTTGCACAGCTTTAATATCAGCCAAGGGTTTATCTACATACATGGTATGTAATAAAGGTTGATCAAATCCCGTTTGATATTTATCAGCTACGATTAAAAATCTATATTCACTTTTGTTAAATTCATCGGGAATATCTTGACTAGGAAAACCATTTAAAGAAGATTCATCTTCTACTTTTCCATCAACTTCTTTACTCCCAGAAAAAGCGACAATAGTTTGATAAGGGGCGTTAATTTCTTTTAAATAGGCATCAAAAGCCAGTTTATAACGAATCGCGCTGATAATACCATTAGTGACTACCATTGCTTTAGCTTGTCCATTAATTTTATTGGTATTTATGACATCTGCTAAAAAATGATCAATCATAATTTCGGCTTTTTGGCGGATAATTTGCGGATGTCCTTCTACATATTTTTTGAGCTTTTTCTTAGCGCGTTTAGTGTCAAATTGGGGATTATCTGCGATTATTTGTTGAATTTTATAATAACTTTGATATGTGGTATAATTTTCTAAGACATCTAAAATAAAGTTTTCTTCTATTGCTTGTTTCATGGCATAATTATGAAAAGGATGATATTTACCATCTTCATGATTTTTAATGCCAAAAGTTTCTAAAGTTTTATTTTTGGGTGTGGCTGTAAAAGCGAAGTAACTCGCATTAGGTGAAAGTTTTTGTTCGGCAATAATTCTGAGAATTTTATCTTCTGTGGTTTCTTCTTCTTCTGCTGTTTCTTTATTTAAAGCCGCGCTCATTTTTGCTGCACTACTACCACTTTGGCTAGAGTGGGCTTCGTCAATGATAATGGCAAATTTTTGATTATTTAATGACTGAATTTCTTTAACAATATAGGCAAATTTAAACACGGTGGTAATAATAATCTTTTTGCCGTTTTCTAATGCCTTTTGTAATTGTTTACTACCTTCGGTAATGGCTTCGACTACGCCGTTAACTTGGGCAAATTGTTTAATATTATTGCGGATTTGTCTATCTAATATTTTGCGGTCGGTAACAACAATAATAGAATCAAAAATGGTGTTAGTTTCGCTGGTATCTGTGAGTTCTACAAGTTGATGACTCAGCCAACTAATGGAGTTACTTTTACCTGAACCTGCGGAATGTTGAATTAAATAACGTTGT
The DNA here is from genome assembly GCA_001672075.1 of Anabaena sp. CRKS33. Lineage (GTDB taxonomy): Bacteria > Cyanobacteriota > Cyanobacteriia > Cyanobacteriales > Nostocaceae > Dolichospermum. The sequence goes on along the minus strand of LJOT01000322.1, from coordinate 1,857 downwards.
CCTACACCTTGATTTTTAGCAGCTTCTAAAAGTTTTTGAACTAAATCAAGTTGGTGATAGCGAGGAAATATTAATTTACGTTTTTTCTGACCTCTCTCCAAACCTCTCTCCTGCGAGGAGAGAGGCTTTAAATTCTCCCCCTTCCCTGCAAGGGAATGGGGTTGGGGGGTTAGGTTTTCTTCTACCAATTGGGCGTATTTTTCAATAATATTACTCAAGGTTTTTTTACTAAAAATCTCTTTCCATAAATAATCGGTTTTGATTCCATTAGGGTTAATTGGATTACCTGCACTATCAGGAAATATTAACTGTGGTTCTGATTTTTGACCTTTGTTAAATGGCAGAAATATTGTTTGTTGTCCCTTTAATTCTGTAGTCATATAGACTAATTCATCATCAACGGCAAAATGGACTAAACAACGGGTAAAGTTAAATAGGGTTTCTTTAGGGTTACGGTTATTTTGATATTGTTTTATCGCATCTTGCACATTTTGGTTAGTGAGGTTATTTTTGAGTTCTAAGGTAATCAGAGGTAAACCGTTTATGAAAATTACTATATCTAAAGATTGCTGTTTTTTCTCATTACTAAAATGGAGTTGACGAGTAACGGAGAAAATATTTTGATTGTAGAGTTGGATAGCTTGGGGGTTAAGTTGGGATGGTGGTAATTTATAATATAAATTTAGGGTGATTTCTTGGGCTTTGATTCCGTTGCGGAGAACTTCTATAATACCTTTGGTTTTGATTTGGTTGGATATGCGTTCAAATAGTTTTTGTTCAAACTTTTGACCAAATTTGGTTTTTAGTTTGTCTAATTGGGTGGGTTGGGTTTGATTGAGGAATTGTAATAATAGAGTTTTATCTATGCAGTAGTTAGGTTCATAATTATGTGATTGTCCTTTTATATATCCTGCTTGGTTGAGTAGGCTTGTTTCTATGAGGGTTTCTAGGCCTTTTTCGCTGGTATCCATAGGAATTTAGAATTGGGAAGAATTTAGAAAAATTTAGAATTTAGAAGTTAGAATTTAGAATTTAGAAAAATTTAGAATGTAGGAGAATTTAGAGGAACTTGGAATAAGTGGTGGGTTAATTTTGAGATTTAGTGTTTTTAATTATAGCATGAATAATACAAATTAGTTCATTGGATTCATTTAATAAAGGGAGTAATCTTGATTCTAGGTTATTCTCGGTTGCGATTAATATTTTTAACCAATAATTTGTTTCTCTAGCTTCTTTCAGGGAAATGGACATTTTATGAATGAAGTCAGCTTTACTTTCTGCGTTTTGTGCTTCTTCGACGTTTGCTCCTATGCTTGTACCTGAGCGTATTAATTGTTTACTCAGATCATATCCTGTTCCGCCATTTTCTCGCAGAAATTTACAAAGTTTAACTATTCTGATACTAAAGTTTAGGGTTCTTTCTTGTATATCTTTCTTAATCATCTTAGTTTTACTCCTAAATTCTAAATTCTCCTACTTTCTAAATTCTAAATTCTAAATTCTAAATTCTCTTACTTTCTAAATTCTAAATTCTAAATTCTAAATTCTCTTACTTTCTAAATTCTAAATTCTAAATTCTAAATTCTCCTACTTTCTAAATTCTCCTACTTTCTAAATTCTAAATTCTAAATTCTAAATTCTAAATTCTAAATTCTCCTACTTTCTAAATTCTAAATTCTAAATTCTAAATTCTAAATTCTAAATTCTAAATTCTAAATTCTAAATTCTCCTACTTTCTAAATTCTAAATTCTAAATTCTAAATTCTCTTACTTTCTAAATTCTAAATTCTAAATTCTAAATTCTAAATTCTAAATTCTAAATTCTAAATTCTAAATTCTAAATTCTCCTACTTTCTA
>LJOT01000057.1 GCA_001672075.1 Anabaena sp. CRKS33 | reverse complement strand
TGAAACCGTTGCCTTAACTTTAGCTTCTGGAACTGGTTACACCATTGGCACAACAAATGCAGTCACAGGGACAATTACCAATGATGATCCCTTTACTGGCACTGCCAACGCTGATACCTTAATCGGCACAACTGGGGCAGATACCCTGATCGGACTGGCCGGCAACGATACTTATACCGTTAATCATGTAGGTGACATTGTTACCGAAGCTCTCAACGCCGGAACGGATTTAGTCAACGCATCTATTTCCTACACCTTACCTAATAATGTGGAAAACCTGACCTTGACAGGAACCACCAACCTTAACGGCACAGGGAACGCAGGTAATAACACTATCACAGGTAACAGTGGTAATAATATCCTCAACGGTGGTGCTGGTGCAGACACCCTCACAGGTGGAACAGGAAGCGATACCTTTGTTTTCCAATTTGGACAATCCCCAGTATCAGGAGCAGACCGAATTACCGACTTTGCCATTGGCACTGATAAAATTGACCTGTTGACTTCCCTGGGTGTAGCTATGAACGCTCCCACTGCCTTCACTCGCGCTGCTAATAGTACAGCCACTACCTTAACAAATGTGGTCAATAGTGTATTTACTGATGCTAATGGAGCATTAACTGGTAATCAGGCTTTAGGGGTAAATAGTGCAGCTTTAGTCAGTGTCACCACTTCTGGTATTGCCGGAACTTATTTAGTCATTAATGATGGTATAGCTGGTTTCCAATCTAGCAATGACTTATTGGTGAATATCACAGGATTCAGTGGTACATTACCAGCTTTGGGTACTATTGCTGTTAGTAGCTTCTTTATCTAAGTGCCTAAGCTATCCTTCTGTGATTCGGATTTTAAATAGTACAATGATCAATGTCAGGTGACTTTACTTACGTTACCTGACATTTATTTGAATTTACAAACTTAGCCAAGATAAGAAATTATCCCACCAAGAATTAGAGATATTTCCCATAGATAATTTCATTTTTTTGCGAATATCTTGAATGTTCCAGTTGGTAAGTCTAGCTAGATTTTGAGCTTCTTGTTCAAATCTCCGTCTTAAAGAACTTTTATATCTTCTCCCTGCACTACATTTAACCTTACCTGTGAATGGGTGTTGTAAAATATAACGTCCTTGAAAAGAGTCTCTTTGAGCAGTTTCTTGAAAGATCAAATCTTCAGGAAATTTATTTCTAGTATAGCGGACGTGCAAACGAGTAATGAAAACACTACTACTGGGAAAACGAGAACGAAAACCCGGAGCTATGGGGCTATTACTATCACTATTATCATGCAACCAAAAAACACCCGCTTGTTTTAATTCTTCATTATTGAGTGGTTCAGCAGCACAAGGATCACAAGTACTCATATCCCAAGCATATTCTAAAAATCCGACTTTTTTATCTTCTTTGGTGTAGGAATTTTGGAACATGGATTTATAAAAATCACCAAATTCATTTTTCACAAACACGGGAATATTCACATCTGAAGGAACTTTAACCGTGCGATAATTAGTAATTTCTGCCTGGCCTTTAGGTGAGAGAATATAAATGATTAAATCCTGTTCTTTGGTAGCGTTAACCATTCCTAAACGAATGGGTAACATAAATTTCCGTGATTCGTAGGAAATTTGTAAAGGACGCAGGAATTGATAACCTGATTCGGCGAATTTATCTAAATTGACTTTAGCAACAAAGAATTTCATCGCCGAACGAATGTAGGGTTTGAGTAATTCCTTTGCACCTTGAGGAATTTTATAATTATTGCGATTTAACCAAGTTTCTAAGCCACCAGATTCTTTAGCACTGAGGATAACAATATCATATTCACCAACATTAAATTTGGCTTCAACAGTGACACCTAAACTGCTATCTTCCTTCGTACTATTATCTGATCTGGCTGCGCTTTGCATTGGTCGCATTTCGTTTATTTTATAAACTGGGGCGCAGGGGTCAGAATCAAAATATTCTACTAATCTTGGGGCGCTAAAAGCATCTAATCTTTCAATAATTTTTGGTTCAGCTACACGAACTTGTTCTTTTTGTAATACTGTGGGAACAGGAACAACAATCGCAAAATCTTTAACATCACCTTGAAAATCGTTAGCCATTGTTAAAACCGTGCGATTTCCGTCTCTAGCAAGTATGACTTGAGAAGCTTGGTTATAGAGTTTTGTATCGGCTTTAGCCACATAAAACCCACAAAAAGCCCAGGCTGTAGGTGCGAAACACAGCACCGCTAAAAGTGCAGATACTAAGGGCATAAATAGACGAAGTTTTTTCATTTTGATGCCTTAATTAATTTTCAATTCTGCTTTATTCCACCAAGAAAATCTAGGGCTAAACCAAGATTTATCTAATAAAATAGTCAAGGGTGCAAGGGCAAATAAAGCCCAAAAAACAGCGGTAGAGAGAAAGAAATAATTCCGCAAAATAAAGGTTAATAAAGCAATACATACTGCCCAGATTATTCTACTAATACGGGCGTTGGGAATTGAACGAGGATCTGTCACCATAAACAGAGAAAATAACACTAAAGATCCACTCATTAAATGATGAAAATAAACATCCCATGTCCAACCTAACCAAAGATTTCTCATGGCTGCTAAGAGGGAATAAGCACCTAGAAAAGCGGCGGTAGTATCCCAACGACCAACGCGCTGTAAAATCATTCCTCCAGTCCCTGCAAATAATAGCGCGTACCACCATTCTTCTCCCCATTGTCCTGGGGAAACCCAAGCATCATTAGTGAAGCTAAGAACAGCAATAATGCCAAAATTAGCAGGATTAAAAAAATGCTTTTCTCCATATTGAAAGATAAATTTACTTGCTATGGCTGCAAATCCAGCTAAGGCCATGGTTGGCCAATGATCAACCCGTAATAATAAACTTAGTCCCAATGAGGTAATTAGGGGACTACGAATATTAATTGGTAAAATTCTGGTTTGGGATTTAGTGATCCATGAAAAGATAATTTGTGTTATTATGCAGGAAGCGATCGCTACACCAATAAATTCTGGATGTAATGTCCAGTCTCGCGTTAAAACGCCTAAAATCAGAAATAAACTCAGAAACAGAATTTGATAATCTCGAACATCTTTGAATAATATCATCTTCATTCCACTGATTACTCACAGCTTTTCCTCTAGTTTAAATCACTGTTGTTATAAATTAGGTTGTTGTTACAGTTTTTGTAACAAACGGGACTTACACAGGGGGAAAAATGAATTATTCCAGGACAATATTCGGGAGTAGTTTAATACCCACAATTAAACTGGTCATAAATACAGGTAAGTAAGCTAATAGTAATATTGGCAAAATGTCGGCTATTCATTCATATTATGGTAGGTAGCAACCGCAGAAGGTGAAATTCGATTTAAATACCGGAAAATCCAATATTTGAATATAGTATCTAAAATCACGGGAAATGTAGCAATAAATAAGAAAATAAAATCACGATTAGCTGGTAATCCCCAATGTCGTGATATCCCTTCTAAAAGCACTTCCCAACCGTGGGGAGAGTGAAATCCAACGAAAACATCAGTAAATAAAATGATAATAAATGCTTTAGCGCTATCACTTAAACCATAGACTACGTTATCAATAAATTCTTTGAGTACAGCAATAGAAGATCTACTCATTAGTAACAACACTGTGAAACTAATTACCGCACAAATATCAGCAAATACATTTTTAATTGCATTATCACTTTCTTGACGAAATTCCTCTTTTACTTCCTCCGCTTTCTCTTTGATTTTATTTTCTAATTCTGCTGACCCCAGAGGAGGTGCATTATTAATTAAGGCTTCAAATTTAATTCTTTCTTCAAACCTTTGTAATTTTAATAGTCCTTCTTCTTCCATTTCTGCATTTAAGAAAATTTCCACTTTTTCTTCATTGCGGAAATGTTCTACCAATGGTCCAACAATTAGAGCTTTGGAAATTTGATGAGTTAGGAGAGGAACGATAATAAGTAGTAGTATAAATCGAATGGAGATAATACTTCTTTTTTGTGCTTGACGAAAATTTTTAACTACGTCCTGCTCAGAAGCCGGATCTAATTCTACTTGTAGTCGAGTGATAGTATTGAAAATTGATCGGGGTAAAATTCCTGTGGTATTAGCTTTTCCTTTTCTGATATTTTGGTTAGATTTACTTGGTGTTTTGGGTGTGAATGATTGAGAATTAACTAAATCTGTGGGTGCTTTAACAGGTTGAGAATTGGGATTTTCATAAGTGTATATATCATTATTATTGTATTTAGAGGTAACTTGATCAATAAATTCTAGTTTCTCTAAAATTAATGCTGGGCTAGTATATTCTATACCGACTTTCATGGCGGCTTTTTGCTTAGATTCATTAGCCAACCACTGACTCGCTTTAAACTCTGTCAGCCGCATTTGTACAGTTTTTAATAACTTTTGCAAATCTGTCTCAAAATAATCCATGACACTACTACTATAGGTGGTAGACTCGCCATCTATTTTGTTACCATGGAAATGTTTTTCTTCAATTCCCTGGATTTTTATAGCTGCTTGATAAGCTGCTTCTAAAGAACGCTCTGGTGTCAGTAGATACCATCTATAAGCAGCTAGTAAAAAAGGGTATATTTTTTGTTTAAACACAGTATTTTTCATTGAGACCATGATCTGGCATTATCTACTAAACTATAGGAATCCGGTTTGATTCTGTGAATTTTCGGTTGAGTTAGGGAACAGGGAACAGGGAACAGGGAACAGGGAACAGGGAAGAAGGATTTCAGTATGTACCGAGTTCTGTTCAAAAATCAAATAGGAGTCCTATATTAAACTTAAATTAACCTAAAAGATATGGTTTCTTCTATTTGGATTTTTGGTACTAGTCGCAGTGGTAAAACTACTCGCTTGCTAAACCAGTTTAGTGCTTGGTTGCAAATAAAAGACAGCAAGTTGTCCAATTTATTTGACAACCCCATAAATCCAACTGCAAATTTACACCAAAGAGAACTAAGTATTTTATTACTAGCTGCTAATGATGACAACAGACGAGAATTAGCTGATAGAGTTACTACTTTGACCTTGGGAAAATCTCCTATTCGCGTCAAAACAGCTTTGGGGTTTTTTCAAGATGAGGTAATTTTATTTTGGCCATTATTAATTGATTTATTGTCAATAAAAGCACAATTTCCGGTTAGATTACGTCCAGAAACGGAACAAGAATTAGCGACAAAACTCTGGAGTTCTCATTTAAACTCAGATATCTTGCGGCGGGTCGGTATAAATGAGTATCGTTTAGTTAGACGAATACTGGATTTATGGCAATTAGCAGCTTATAGCGGTGTATCCTGTGAACATATTCCCCAAATATTGCACAGTGGTATAGCAGATAATTCTATCAATTTAGAACCGGAATTTTTGGGTTCTTTACTACTAAATTGGCGAAATTGGTGTTTAGAACGGGGTTTATTGACTTACGGGCTAATTACCGAGCTATATAACCAGAAATTATTAACTCATGGTGACTATCAGCAGCATCTCAAGCAACGTTATCACGGTATCATAGCAGATGATGTGGATGATTATCCGGCGATCGCTGCTAATTTATTTGAATTTTTGTTAAATACTGGTGCTGTGGGAGCGTTTAGCTACAATCTTCACGGATCAGTCCGCTGGGGTTTGGGGGCAGATCCTCAGTATTTATCCAGATTGACTAAATATTGTCAAGTAGAGAATTTAACTAAACCACATCCCCAGAGTTTGGGATATTTTCTCACTGATCAAATGGTAGAATTGGTAACACAGCCCATGACAATTTTGAGTTTACCAAGTTCTGTACAGCCTGTCCAAACCACTTCCCGCGCCGAGTTATTACGTCAAACAGCCCAGATAATCATTCATGGGGTCAAATCTGGAGAAGTAGGGGCAGATGAGGTAGCAATTATTGCACCAGGACTAGATGCGATCGCTCGTTATACCTTGGTAGAAATATTAACTAAACAAAATATTGAGGTAGAATCACTTAATGAACAACGTCCATTAATTAGTTCCTCGGTAGTTAGAGCCTTACTGACCTTAATAGCTCTAGTTTATCCTGGTTTGGGGCGTTTGGTGGATAGGGACGCAGTGGCGGAAATGTTAGTTATTTTAAGTCAATATCAAACTTCAGAGGGGGAGAAACAGGAATTTCATCATTCTAGAATAGATCCGGTGCGGGCTGGGTTAATAGCAGATTATTGTTTTGTTCCTCACCCCCACACACCCGATTTATTACCAGTGAAAACCTTTGAACGCTGGGATAGAATTGGTTATATTGCGACTCAGGCTTATGAACAAATATTACAATGGATTGTCCAACAGCGGGAGCAATATCACCAGCAACTTCTTCTCACTCCCATTTTTCTCTTATACAAAGCTATTCAAGACTTTGTGTGTAAGGATAAAAATCCTTCATATCAGGAATTAGCAGCATTAAGAGAATTAATAGAAACTGCTCAACATTATTGGGAAATAGACACTCGCTTAAAACAAACAGATTCCTTGTTACTGTCACTGCATACGCCAGAAACACTTAGCGTTACTATTGCAGAATTTATTCAACTGCTACAACGGGGAACAATTACTGCAAATCCTTATCCGGTGCGCTCTATCGGTAGTAATAGAAAAAGTATAACTTTAGCGACCATATTTCAATACCGCGCTAGTAAAAAAAATCACCGTTGGCATTTTTGGTTAGATATGGGTTCACCCCTGTGGGCAAAAGGTGGCGCGGCTACTTTATTTGGTGCTAATTTATTTTTACAGCATAGACTAGGAAAACCTTGGACAGCAGCAGATGAACAATTAGCCGAAGAACAAAGATTACAAAGAATTATCGCTGATTTACTGGCGCGTGTGTCTGATAAACTGTATTTGTGTCACAGTGATTTAGCTGTAAATGGACAGGAACAAATCGGACCTTTGTTACCTTTGGTTTATGGTTGTGAAGTGGTGTAAATAATTAAAATACTGAAACACTCACCTATTTCAAGTTCTAGAATACCATAATTACTGTACCAGCAACCAGTGAAAATTAGCATAATGAATTAATTCACTGAATTTCAGATTTATGAATATTTGCTAATCATTGTTTTTACATTTAGTAAGTGTTCTTCAATAATTTCGGGAATTTCGCTCTTGGTTTCAATGATTGATTTACCAATGGCTTGATTAGCGATTTCATTGATAGCATCAATTAAGAGATTAGGCATGGTAATATTAGCTTCAGCAATTTGTTTAATAGTCTCTTGGGGATTATCTTTTTCCAATATAGCTTTTAGGACTTGGATTTCATAAGCTGACAGATTTTCTAGTAAATTATGCCATTCTGTGGGTAAATTGGTTGGTTGATCATGTTCCGTATCAATTATATCTATATCTAATGTTTGCAGTAATTCATCAAAGGGAAATAACTCTACATTATTTTCTTGATTATCAGGTAATATTTCGCAATTAGAATTAATTGTTTCCATTTGCATTAATTCCCAAACTTGATTTTGTAATAAATCCCGTTCCTCTTGTAATAGGGAAATTTGATTTTGTAATTGATTAATTTCAGATTTTTGTTCTAATGTCTTGATTTCTAAAGTATTGATGGTATTTTCTAGATTATTTCTGCTTGTGGTTATCTGTGTTAGTAAATCATTTTGTTTGCTAATTTCCATCTCTCTATTTTGAGATTCTAGTCGCAGTTCATAAAGTTTTTCCTCTAGTTGCGGTTTGAGTCTTCCTAGTAAAATTAGATCATTTTCTAGTTCTTTTTTTTCTTGTTTACATATATCAATTTGAATTTGAATTTGCTTGATTTCGGCGCGAAATACGTTACAATTGAGTTCTAATTTTCGCTTTTCTATAATTAGATTATTGTAACTATTATTCAGTTCTATATGACTATTTTCTAAGTTATTAAATTCATTTTTAAGATTATTAACTTCAGATTCAATTTGCTTCTTTTGAGCAGCAAATGTACCTATATCTCGATGTAAACCATCCCTTTGATTCCGACAATCTCCAATTTGTTTTTCTAGTTGTTGAGTTTCTGTATACAATAAATTTTTATATTCTTCTAATTGCTCTATTTCTCTGAAAATGCGGGATTTCAATGCTTCCAAATCCCGAATACGTCTCTGCAAAGAACCAACTATCTTTAATTCATCAGTTCGCCGGCGTTTATCAACAAGAAATGCGGCTGAATATGTCGCTAAAACTGTTATTATCCCAGAGAGAAAAGCTTTAGAAAAATCCCAGTTGGGGACAAGACTTAATCCAAAACTTACACTAAAAGCAGCTATTCCTAGTATGACTTGATGACTCACTATTGCTGGTGGCATTTTGCGAGGTCTTAGTGTAGTCAAATTGTGAGCATGATTAGTAGTTAAAGTCATTATTCCTCTTTGTAAATATACAGTTATAACTCTCCTGAAATTGTATGATTAGAAACCTTAATCATAACTCTGTAATTAGACTTTTATTTTCACCAAATACAGCTAAATCTGCTTTTAAAAAGTCAATAAACTGTCTTGCTGTTCTACCGGAACGTCCATGATGACGAGTTGCCCATTGTAAAGCTTTATATTCTAAATCCTCGGGAGCAATACTGATGTTTTGCGCTAGGTGCTGGACAATTTGTAAATAGGTTTTTTGATCTGCTGCTTCAAAGGTTAATGTTAGACCAAAGCGATCGCTAAAAGACAACTTTTCCTCCATTGTATCCCATCCATGAACTTCATTGTTATCCTTGGGCGCTGGTCTATCCGTGAAAAATTCCCGAATTAAGTGCCGACGGTTAGAAGTAGCATATACAACTACATTTTCTGGTCTAGCAGTTACATTACCTTCTAAAACTACTTTCATCATCTTAAAGGCATCATCATCTTCTTCAAAGGATAGATCGTCAACAAAGATAATGAATTTCTGGGTAACTCCCCGCAACTGTTCGACAATTTTCGGTAAATCTGGCAATTCTGACTTAGAGACTTCTATTAACCGCAGGTTTCTATGACTATACTCATTTAATAAGGCTTTAACTAAAGAAGACTTGCCCGAACCACGACTACCATAAAGTAATACGTGCAGCGCTGTTTTTCCTGATAATAAAAACTCTGTATTTTTGACTAAAGTATCTTTTTGCCATTCGTAACCTACCAAGGTAGAGAGTCTCACTGTATCCGCATAAACAATGCCCACCAACTGCCCATTTTGCCAACGAAAAGCATGATATTGAGCAAATAACCCGCTACCATGTTGCCCATAATAAGCAGCTAAATCTTCTACAGCATCACCCCAATTTTCTAATTGGGAAATAAATGTCATTATATCCGTTTCTATGCCTACTGTTTCCGGTTCTTGATACCAGACCACAGGGGAAATGGGTAAATGAGTCGCCATTTGCACCCACTCGCTCAAAACTGCACTATTACATTCATACAAACTTTGTAATACTTGTAAATCATGGCGCACAGCAGCTACTAAAGCTGGAGGTAATTTGCTAAATTCCTGCTGTTGTGCCAATTTGCTAAAAGCATTATCCGCCCTCAGAATTTGCTTAATTAGGTATTCTTCCCAGGTTTGATAAGCGCTGGTCAAAGCTTGGAAATAACTACCGTAGGCTTGCAGGCAGTCCCGACCGTCTGCATCAGTGTAACGGATAGTTTGTAATAAATTCAGAAAACTTTTGCCTACGTCGCTTTGTAGTACAGATTGGTACAGTAAAAGGGAGGCGGCTTGGCGTTGCAGAAATTGAACTGCTGTATAAGATGTAGTATTCGATGTCAGCATTGCTAGATGATTCATCAGTGAACTGGGTAAATTGTCTCCGATCATGAATTTAAGTATACTACGCAAATAAAATCAGGACTAAGGGAATCTCAAAAAATAAATTATCCCATTTTGTGCCATGGGCTTCTAGCCCTTCGGGTTTAAAAGTAAGTTAAAATACTCATCAGGTACGATACAAAACTTGTGCTTACAGGAGGAAAATGTAACTATTTGTATATTAAAGTAGAAAGTATTAGGGATAACAGTAAACTAAAAGTGACGATCGGATGGATAAATTACTCACATACATACAGGTAATATAAACAGTGGTAAATACAAGTAACCGTTGTTGTTCCTAGATATGTATTACCAATCATTCAGGGAATAGTCATGTTATTATTCAAGCTGCAAAGCTATACTACAGACATTGTAAATATTTGATAGTTTTTTGCGTAGACTTGAAAGCAAAAACAGCTAATATTGCCATTTTGGCAGGTCTTTATAGCACAAATGGGATATTAGTAGATAGTAGCAATAGTTCGGAGATTTTTAGTATTAACGAAAAACTGCTACAGTTATCCCAATTTTGATCGCAGAAATTCTTTGTCCATTTCAATAACTAGGAAATAATTAATGTTATCATCATTATCTTCTCAAAATGTTATTCAGTATCTACAACAGGCAGGGCTATGTAGCCCTGATGATGGCAATATAGATAAATATATATTGCCAGAAAATAACCATAAAAATTGGAATTTACTAGTAATGCTGGCAGATAATCACCAACTGCTAATTAAACAAGAACGAAAAATTAATCATGATTTTAGTTCTCATGAACTCTTTAATGAGTGGCTATTTCACCAGTTATTAGAAAAATTTCCAGTAATTGGTAATATTGGTGCGATCGCATCATCATTGCTACACTTTGATCAGGAAAATTCTATCCTCGTACGTAGCTATTTAAGCGAATATGTGGAACTAGAAAGATTTTATCAACAAAGTAGTATCTTCCCCACAGAGATTGCCCGCGCGATTGGTACTACGTTAGCAGGGTTACATCGAGCCACGTTCAATAAACGTGAGTATCGTGATTTTATGTCCACTGCTCCTGCAGGACAATTTCGCTATAATTTTTACAATCCCGTTCAAGGACTCCCATCCATAAATCCAGAAACATTTGGTATAATTCCCACTGAAGCGTTACAATTTCATCTTCTTTATCAACGTTACGAAACTTTAGAATCTGCCATTGCTGATTTAGCATATCAATGGCAACCATGTTGTTTAACTCACAACGATTTACAATTAAACAATATTTTGGTTCATTCTCGATGGCAACAACTAGATAATTGTTTAATCAGATTAATTGACTGGGAAGCTTGTGGTTGGGGAGATCCAGCTTTTGATTTAGGAACTCTATTAGCAAGTTATTTAAGAATTTGGTTATCCAGTTTAATAGTAGATTCAACATTAGAGTTAGAAGAATCTTTGAATTTAGCCATGATTCCTCTAGAGGTATTACAACCTTCAATCTTAGCTTTAATCCGGTCTTATCTTCATGCTTTCCCTATGATTTTAGAATATCATCAGGACTTTATTGTCCGGGTAATTAAGTTTGCAGGTTTAGCATTAATTCAACAAATTCAAAACATAATTCAATGTCAAAAATCCTTTGATAATAGGGACTTATGTCAGATCGAAATTGCTAAAAGTCTCTTGACTATTCCTGAACAATCAGTATTAACTATTTTGGGGATATCCGAATCGGAAATTTTTAAATCTTTAGCCAAAATTCAAAAACTCCCTCAACCCCATAAGGAACAAAAATTAGTCCGTCTTTATTACGAAAAAACTCGCTTACGCGGTTGTTAGTAATATTCATCTTTTCTTTTATTTATACATATACTCTTCTCAAGTTTGAGGTGCAAAGACAGTTAATGCTCGATGATTCTAATAATCACAATCAAATTGTAAACTCATTATTCGATATTGCCAGTAATATCGAGATTCAACCTAATTTCTGTATTTACCACCCCAATTATCAACCTTTTACTTTACCCGCTAACATAGCAAATAGGTTTGAACAAAACTCATCTTCTTTAAAACACAAGTATTTGAACATACTTCTCAGAAATTTTATCTATGGTATTTATTATAATGGCTCATTGCAAACAGTTTTAGCGGCTAATAATAATCATCATAGTTGCCAATCTCAGCTAAATTTCTCAGAAAATAACAGTTTAGGTGTAGATATAGATTTCTATGAACAACTACATGATAGTAATCATGGTACAGGTCATTATGAACTCAATTGGCAGATTTTGAGAATCGAACCTGATGGTAGTATGGCCGTTAAAAAAGATGGTTTAACCATATATATTGAACCAGAATGTCATTTAAAATCCCCCAGAAAGTCCTCTAAAATTGGTGACTTTATATCAATATGGATGCCTAAAAATCGTTTACAAAATGGCTGTTATGTAGCAGTAAGTAATTTAGGAATGGCCAAGCAAGACGGACAAAATAATGATTTAGAAGCAGGACGAATTTACTTTAATTTTACATCAGCCGGAGCAATCATTTTCATGGAAAGCTTAACGCAAGCATTAAATAATGCCGCTATTTGCTTTAGTTTTCATGTTCTTTATAATCCCGCTGTCTATGGGCGTTATGATGCAGGTGTCCTGCATTTTGCAAGCCAAAATTACCCCACAATTAGGAATATTCTTCAAGAGATTTATCAAGAATATCACGCTTATTTTCAGCCAGAAATTCCCCTATTTACTAAATTCCTAGCACCAGGATTAGGGTTAGCAGAAGAACCATATCAAAAATTTGCCCCTCAAGAAAGTTTTGGTATGAACCGTTGTCAAATTATCACCAATGCTTTATTAGAATCTTGGCAAAAAGGTAAAAATGCTCTTGAGGAAAGAATAGAAATCATTAATCAACACTTTGCAGAAAATTTAATTGATATGCACCATCCCTATCTTAACCCTGCTTCTGAAGATATTTACCAGCCTTTAAGCTGATTTTATCAAAAATAATTAACCGCAGATTAACACTTTCTAAATATGGATGAATTTGTAAAATTAATCATTCCTTGTGGTTGATTAGGACTATAATTATTTATTATAGTTTACAATAGCAGCTTTAATTTTAGGCAATTAAACATGGCTTTTACATATTACTACACTGTAAGATTTCAAGATACTGATGCGGCTGGAGTAGTTTATTTCGCTAATGTTCTCAGAATTTGTCATGAGGCCTATGAGGCTTCATTAGCAGCTTCTAGTATTAATATTAAATCATTTTTTACTAATCCGTCTTTAGCTTTTCCTATTGTTCATGCTAATGTAGATTTTTTACGTCCTATGTCTTGTGGTGACAATTTAGTGATTAGTTTCTTACCAGAAAAAATAGGTTTAGATAAGTTTGAAATTACCTACGAAATTACAGTAGATGAGGTAATGGTTGCTAAGGCAATTACTAGGCACGTTTGTATTAATGTTAGTAGTAGAATTAAGCAGGAATTACCACCTGATATGAATAATTGGTTAGAAATGAACCGTTCAGGTGCAGAGGGCGCACAGAGACGAAGATCCAGGTCGGAATTTATGTGATTTTAGTAGATAGATACCCCACTTATTCTCATAAGTGGAGTACCTCAAGTATGATGTTTTTAGAAACCATATTTCATGCTGCAAAATTTTGGTAATTAAGACCTGATATAAAACCTGATAATTGCAGGTTATAAGCAAGAATTTGTAGTATAACCTACTAAATATAAAAATCTTTAAAAATCATAAAGATATTAGAGATTGATAATTAATATTCTCATAATTAACTCAATCTTTTGTCCGGTAGTGGCTAAATAAAGATTGAAAACTTAAATAGAGTTGAAAGTTTTCAGGAAGTGAAAATAGTCATGAATAATACAAAAGAAAGCAAGTCTGCTAAAAAGAAACAGTCTTTTTCTCCTATTGATATTGGAACTCCTCAAGTCCTAGTCCGTAAAACAAAAACCAAAAATCAGCAGTCTGAATCACTCAGTGACTGGGAACACGCGAGTTAATTGATCAGATGGTTTCATTGCCCTTGAATATGTTACCATTTGTCAATTGGTAGAAGATCAGGGTTACAAAAATGCAAAATGGCGACCAAAATCTGATTATTTTGATGATTTATATGCTTACCGTCTATTGGACATTTAATCGCATGATTGAATCTATAGACGATATAGTTAAGGTTGATTTTCAAAAAGATGCTGTTGATAATCAATTAAAAGAACAAAATCTTCAGGAGACAGTGGGTATTTCCTTTAAAACAGGTACTTATGGCTTGGATAAAGTGCAAAATGACCTCAAAGAATTATCCATGAGTATTGAAAATAAATCAGACAGTATTGCTATATATGTTGACTGGGATAATAGTTCTTTTGTGGTTGAACATAGCAAGCAGTCGCGGCGGGTAATTCGCAAATCTCCAGATTTAACCCGCGATTTAGCTATACCCCAAGTGCCGACAATTATCGCGCCTAAAAAGACAATTTCTGAAAGTGTCACTGCCGAAGATGTTTTTCAAAGAGATAAAGAATCAGGTATTTATAAACCAGCCTCACCTTTAATCAATGTAGCGGCAGTTAAAGGGAATAAAAAGTTATACAAAGACTTTTTAGATGGTAAAAAAAATTTAGAATTTTCCTTACAACTTGTATTGCGAATTTCGGAAATGAGAGTCGGTATAGCGCCGGGAATAAACGTTCCCCCAGTGTCAATTATTAATTGTCCTTTTACTATTAAAAAACTCCCTTGGACCTACGCTTTACCTTGGAATAAAAAGTAATCTATCTGAGTCTTGCGATTTTCATGTAATTAAAAGTAAAATAGAGAAAGGGGGAGAGTAGGCGTAGGCAGTTGCAGATTAGTCATTCAGACTGGTTTGAGGAAAGTCCGGGCTCTCGAAAGACCAAACTTGCTGGATAACGTCCAGTGCGAGTGATCGTGAGGATAGTGCCACAGAAAGATACCGCCAGTCAATTTATTGGTTGGTAAGGGTGCAAAGGTGCGGTAAGAGCGCACCAGCAGCGTCGAGAGGCGCTGGCTCGGTAAACCCCGGTTGGGAGCAAGGCCGCAAGGAACTACGGTTGGTCTTTTACCGGTTCCGCTGAAAAAGAGCCGCTAGAGGTGCTTGGTAACAAGCATCCCAGATAGATAACTGCCCTCGCAAGAGAACAGAACCCGGCTTACTACCGACTCTCTCTTTTTAAGCGAATTATGGATTTTTTATTTTCCATAGTTCGTTTTTTCAATTACTACAGAAAATGAGAGATACTGAAAATAAAATATTTTAGCTAATGACATTTTGAATAGAGCTATTTGACAACTTATGACATAATATATAGCTATTGCTATTAATATGAACAATAAAATGAACACAAGTAATATAAAATCTTTTTCTGTGTATGGTCTTTTTGGAACAGATGATATACACATTCCTTTTGATGAGAATATAAAAATACTAGTTGGTGAAAATGGGATTGGCAAAACTCAAGTTTTAAATCTTTTTTATTATACTTTAACAAGAAATTTTTTTAGACTTGATGAATTCAGTTTTGATGTATTGATTTTAGAATTTAATGACAGAAATCCTATTAAAATAGATAAAGCTAGTGTAAATGAATTGACTAAAGGAATTTATGATAATCCAATAGTTAAGGAATTTATTAATGAGGTTGGTTATTCTCAATTTGAGATGTTAAGAACTCGATTTATACAAGTCAAAGGTAATAGAAGAAAATTAGAAATGGAATTTGAATATAATCCCAAGTTCAGAAAATATCCTATAACTCATCTATTTCGAGTTTTTGAGCAAGCCGAAATGAATAAGGAAAATTTATCAAACGAATTTTTTAGAAACTGTAAAGACGAAATTGAATCCGGTATTGAAGGTAGTGAGATTATGTATTTTCCAACATACAGACGTGTTGAAGAAGATTTATATAATTTAGGTTACAATCATGAGATTTTGAAGCAAGAAAATACACTTATCCAGTTTGGAATGGATGATGTTAAAAAACGGTTTACTCAAATTGAAAGTAAAATTGATAAACTCTTAAAAGAAGGATTTTCTAAAATCACTTCGGAAATTTTAAGTCAATTAGTAAAAGGATTTTCTCACACAGATAATAATTTTTTAAGTAAAATTAATGAAAATGATATTGAAATTATTTTAGCAAGAGTTGGTAAAGAATTATCTGAAAATGATAAAAATGAAATTAGGAAGAGTGTTAAAAATCAATCATTTGGAAAAAATCCATCACTAACTTATATTTTAAAAAAGTTAGTAGAAATATATGATAAACAAAAAGAATTAGATGATTTGGTGAAGAAATTTAAAGACATTTGTAATAAATATTTAATCAATAAAAGAGTATTTTATGATGAAAGTGCCATCAAAATATTTATCAAATCAGAAAAAACTGATGCTGAAATTGACTTGAGTAAACTTTCTTCTGGAGAAAAGCAAATTATTTCTACATTTTCCAAAATATACCTTTCTGAAAGTGACAAAAGATTTATTATACTTTTTGATGAACCAGAATTATCATTATCAATGATCTGGCAACAACAATTACTTCCAGATATTATCAATTCAGGAAAATGCGAATTACTTTTAGCAGTAACTCACTCTCCATTTATTTTTGATAATGAACTGGATAAATATGCTATTGGATTAGATCAATATATTCAACCTTCGGAAAATTCAAGAAAGATTATAGCCTAATGTCATACTTAGATAAACTCAAACAGAGTCGGAATAAATCCCAGGTTGCCTATCAAGAATTTGCCCTGCATACAAGATAAGATAAAGATGGTTTATTTTGCTTTTTTGAAGGTAAAGATAATGCTTATTATGTGCCAAGAATCAAGCGTTTTATTAAAAATAATCACCCTATTCATTGTGGTGGTAGAGAGAAAGTGTTAGAAGTTTACCGACTTATTACTATTCATAGAGAATATGATAAGTATAAAAAAGCATTTTTCATTGATAGAGATTTTAATCAACCTTTACCACCTCATAACCCACCAATATTTGAAACATCTTGTTATTCAATTGAGAATTTTTATGTTTCAGTAAATGTTTTCAAAGAAATTATCAAAAATGAATTTCATTTATCAGAGGTTAGCGAAAAATTAAGTTTCGCTTTTAATAATGACCATAGTAGTCCAAGTCCTATCCTTAGTAATGAACAAGCACTTAAAATATTTAGTGACCATGCTGAAACCCCTGAAAGTTTGAATATTTATTTAATGCAAGTGATATAATAGTGTATTATATAGTATATGATTCCCTAGAACAGTAATTACTTACCAGTTCTAATTAAGAGGATGTTTTAAAAGTTTCCGGCGATTATAAATCGCTACTACACAAACAAAGTCCACCTGCGTGGACTAGCAGAAAATTAAGGTTTTCAAACCCACGCAGGTGGGTTTAGCTTGTGTAGACGCGGTTTCTAACCGCCAATATATGTATAAAGTTAGACTTTTAAAACAACCTCTAAGACACTGCAAAATATAAACTTAAAACCACTATTCTTTACTCAGAAATTATTAACTATGCCATTAAGCTGGAACGAAATTAAAAGCCGTGCGATCGCATTTTCTCAAGAATGGGAAGATGAAACCTCAGAAGATGCAGAAGCTAAATCATTTTGGGATGGGTTTTTTCATGTTTTTGGTATTTCTCGTCGTCGGGTGGCAACATTTGAACAATCTGTCAAAAAAGCCGATAATAAACAAGGTTTTATTGATTTACTCTGGAAAGGTGTAATTTTAGTAGAACATAAATCTAGGGGAAAAAATCTCGATAAAGCTATGCAGCAAGCCAAAGATTATTTCCCTGGTTTAAAAGAACATGAATTACCAAAATATATTTTAGTTTCTGATTTTCAAAAGTTTAAACTCTACGATTTAGATACTAATATTACCACAGAATTTGTCCTCAAAGATTTTATTAATCAGGTTCATTTATTCGGTTTTATTGCTGGTTATGAAAAACGCACTTATAAAGATGAAGATCCGGTCAATATCCAAGCCGCTGAATTAATGGGTAAACTACATGATAAACTAGAAGCAGTTGGTTATCGAGGTCATGATTTAGAAGTCTATTTAGTCCGGTTACTCTTCTGTTTATTTGCTGATGATACAGGCATTTTTGATAAGGGTATTTTTTGGGAATATATTGATTTACATACTAAATCAGATGGTAGTGATTTAGCAATGCACATTGCTTCTATTTTTCATACATTAAATACACCACCGGAAAAAAGATTAACCAATTTAGATACTAATTTGGCTCAGTTTCCCTATGTGAATGGGAAATTATTTGCAGAGGTTTTACAACCCGCTGCTTTTGATAGCAAAATGCGGGAAATGTTTTTAGAAGCTTGTGGTTTTGACTGGGGTAAGATATCACCGGCTATTTTTGGTTCGATGTTTCAAGCGGTCATGAATCCCACGGAAAGACGAAATTTAGGCGCTCATTATACCTCGGAAAAAAATATTCAAAAGTTGATTAAACCTCTATTTTTAGATGATTTATATTTAGAGTTGGAAAAGGTCAAAAGTAATCGGGGTAAACTCCAAGAATTACATCAAAAAATCGCTAATCTTTATTTTCTTGATCCTGCTTGTGGTTGCGGTAATTTCCTAATTATCACCTATCGGGAATTGCGAGATCTAGAAATTAAAATTTTGCAAGCATTGAATAAAAATGGACAGCAATTTATTAATATTCAAGATATTATTAAGGTTAATGTAGATCAATTTGCGGGTATTGAATATGATGAATTTGCGGTGCGTGTTGCGGAGGTGGCAATGTGGTTAATTGATCATCAAATGAATATTCAGGTTAGTCATGAATTTGGTCAATATTTTTTTAGAGTTCCTTTAACTAAATCTGCGAAAATTGTTCATGGTAATTCATTAAGAATTGATTGGGAAACCGTTGTCGAGAAGGAAAAGTTAAGTTTCATCTTAGGAAATCCCCCATTTGTTGGTAAACAGCTACAAAATGCAGAACAAAAAGCAGATATGCAATATGTTTGTAATAGTATAAAAAATTCAGGTGTTTTAGATTATGTAAGTGCTTGGTATATCAAAGCTGCTCAGTTGATACAAGATACAAATATTCGTTGTGCTTTTGTGAGTACAAATTCTATATCACAAGGTGAACAAGTTGGGATTATTTGGCAAGAACTTTACAATAATTACAAAATAAAAATACATTTTGCACATCGTACTTTTAGCTGGAGTAATGAAGCTAAAGGTAATGCTGCTGTACATTGTGTAATTATTGGTTTTGGTTTAGAGGATATTGAAAATAAGAGAGTTTTTGATTATGTAAATATTAAGGGTGAACCAACAGAGAGGAAAGTTAAAAATATTAATCCGTATTTAGTGCCAGGAAATGATTTAGTTATTTTAAGCAGAAGCAAACCTATTTCAAATGTTCCCAATATTAATTTTGGTAGTATGCCTAATGATGGTGGATATTTAATTTTAACTGAATCAGAGAAAGAAAAATTTTTGAATAATGAACCAGATGCTCAAAAATGGATCAGACCCTATACAGGAGCGCAAGAATTTATTAATGGTTATTCACGCTACTGCTTATGGTTAGTTGGTATTCAACCTCAAGAACTTAAACGATTAAAAGGTATTGCTCAAAGAGTTGAAGAAGTCAAAAAAATCCGTAGTCAAAGCAGTAGAGATTCAACTAGAAAATTGGCAGATTTTCCAGCACTTTTTGGAGAAAATAGACAACCTGATAGTGATTATATAATTATTCCTTTACACTCCTCTGAAAATAGAAAGTATATTCCCATCGGTCTATTTAACAAAGATAATATTGTTGCGAATAGTTGTAGTTGTATCCCTAATGCTACTCTCTATTTATTTGGTATTCTCACTTCAGAAATGCACATTACATGGGTAAAATATGTATGTGGAAGATTAAAAAGTGATTATCGCTATTCCAATACCATCGTTTATAATAACTATCCCTTTCCTGAAAACGTCAATGAGAAACAAAAACAGAAAGTAGAAACAGCCGCGCAAGCAGTGTT
>LJOT01000607.1 GCA_001672075.1 Anabaena sp. CRKS33 | reverse complement strand
CTGTTGTCTGGGTTTCTTAATTCTTGCCAAGTATGGGGGTAGGGAAACTCAAAACCATAACGATCATTTTTATATGTCTTCCATGTCACATCTTTAACCTGGAAATCATTAGTATTACACCCCCAAACCATCAAGCATGAGCCAAGACTTAAAGTAGTAGCATATAGTATCTTTTGCACATAAGTTACACCCATAACAAAATAACTTGTCGAAAAGGAGAACAGGAAAGAGACAGGGGAAATAATTTTGCCTATAAACCTAAATTATCATGTTAATGTCAGGAATTACGCAAAATATCTCTCAAAACTTCTTTCCTTCGTGATCTTCGCTCCTTCGTGGTTCATTATTCTGTTACCTCTTACCATGAGGACAATGTAGAGACGTTTTATGAAACATCTCTACATTGTGGTTTAACGAAAGGATACCAGAAGCTACACAAAAGTAGTAGTAAAGTTACTGATTCCTAAAGTACCAGTTAAACCTGTCACCTCAATAATGGCATCCGTAGTGGCACTAAATCCTGCGGTAGCGTTGTTAATAGCGACAAAAGTACGAGTACCAAAGGTAAATTGAGCAGCAGAGTTAGCTGTAAACACAGTATTAGTTAACTTAGCTGCAATTCCGGCTGTATCAAGTGTTGCCACAGATCCGGCATTAGAAAATACGCTCCGGGCAGTGGAAACAAGGAATAAATCATTACCTGCATTAGCATTGAAGTCAGTAATCACATCAAAGATACTCAGAACAGAATGAGTTAAAGTGCGGTAGTCAAAACGGTCTACTCCCAACCCTCCAATTAGAAGATCTTTTCCCAGCCCCCCGGTTAGGATGTCATTACCTGCACTACCGTGGAGGATGTTATTAGCACCATTACCAGTGATGACGTTATTACCACCGTTACCAGCACCGTTAATTGCTGCTGTTCCTATTAAAGTCAGGTTTTCGATGTTGGGTAAGATGGCAAGATTAAAGGTGACACTAGATTGAATGGTATCTGTACCTCCATTAGCAAGTTCCGTAATGGTGTCAGTGGCGCTATCTACAACGTAAATATCATTACCTAAACCACCAATT
>LJOT01000321.1 GCA_001672075.1 Anabaena sp. CRKS33 | reverse complement strand
CATTCGTTTACATCAAAATTGGAGTTTTGCCATAGGCATTAATCACGAAATAGAAACACCTGCAACAATCAGATTAGGAGGAGAAGGACATAGAGTAATGGTAGAATCTTGTCCAGAATTGGGGGAACAATGGCAAGAATTAAAAACTATTTCAGATACTAATTTTCAAGGTAATACTAAACAAGCTGATACTAAAGATGATACCAAATCAATAGCTTATTTAGTTACTCCTGGAGTCTTTGAAAGACCACATAAATATAATCCTGAACAAAGAGTCAATTTATGTCGTCCTTATCCCTGGGAATGGAAACTCAAAGACGGTATTTTTGTGAGTATGTCCACAGATAAAGCAGTACCAATCAGTTGTAGAATTAGGGAGAGAAAAGACAATACAAACAGCATTAGAAAAAGCATTACAAACAGCATTACAAACAGCATTCCTGCACCCCAGGTTTTTGCCGCACCACCAGGGACATTGTACTACTTGGAAAAACCTCAAGGATTGTTTCAAGATCAAGAAAAAGTACACAAGAATGGAAAAAATGAAGATAATCATGTAAACAATTGGCGACAATTGGGTTATTCGGAAATGTTGTGGATTCAATATCAAGGAAATTAGGAAAATATGAATTATCTAACCTATAGCTATCTTTTAACACCATTACATACAGGTGCTAGTACCCAAGCTGGTAATTTGTTAGGAATTGCCCGTGAGGCACAAACTGAATTACCTTATATTCCTTCATCTTCCTTGCGGGGTAAATTACGTTCATCATTAGAATCTATAGCTGAAATAAAGTCCGAGGCTGGATCTTTTTTTGGAGAACGGATTAAAGATGGACAACAACCGACAGAAGGAGAAGTATGGTTTGCAGATGCTACTTTATTATTCTTTCCTGTTGGTTCATTTAGCCATCAATTTCTGTGGATTACTTGCCCATTATGGTTAAGTAGATGGGGTCGTTGGTTAAGAAATGATAAATTAAATCAGTTGATTGAACAATGGCAATTAGATTTATTAACTGATGGTAAAAAGGCTATAACTTCAGCATCAGGTAAACAAATTTATTTACAAGGTGCTATTCTTAATGAAGATAACATTAAGGCGATTAATATCAGTAATGACTGGGATATATTCAAAAATATTCCTGATGGTAATGGTATTTTAGACTTGAAAAATAAATTAGTCATTCTTTCTAATGAAGATTGTGGAGCATTAGTAGAAATTGGATTACAGCGAGAAGTGCGTATTGCATTAGATGAAAATGAAAAGATTGTTGCTCGTGGTTCTTTTCGTTCAGAAGAAGCAATACCATCGGAAACTATTATGTTTTTCCCTTGGGGTATGAAACCAGAAAAAGAAGCTAATAAAACTGATAAAGTTAGAGAATTTCTGATCAAGATTTTGAATGATAGGCTTCAATTTGGTGGGCTAGAGGGATTAGGTAGAGGTTGGACTGAGAATCAAACTATTGCAGTTAATAAAGCAGTTAATAAAAAGGGGGAATAGTTCATGCAGAAATTAGACACTAGAGAGTTTAGTTGTCATGCTTATAATGGGTTAATTGAAATTAAAAATAAAGTGCGGACAGTTGACCATAAAAAAGCGAGTGGTACTGTTCAAGGAATACCCGCATACATTTCAACATGGGGATTACATCGTCTCTCTGGAGACGGTTTAAAGTATATAAACAGTCGTTCTGATGAAACTAAGTATAAAGGCTACGTATATCAAGAATTTCTCAGAAATTTACAAAAATTAAGTAAAGTGCCTTTTGCTTTTGATGATGCCGGCAGTTTAATTAATCTGGAATTAGAGAAATATACTGGTTTAAATCGTTTAGCAATTGAATTAGCAAAAGAGTGGTCATTTTGGGCAGTACCTATTCTTGGGGAGGCAGAACAAGAATGAAAAATCAAAAATCAGAAGCAGATATATGGCGGGATTTTGTCCAAACAGAAGTTAAGAGCAAATCCAAATTAGGAAAAATCTTAGAATCTTCTCAATATGGTGGTTATAATAAACCAGAATTAACCATTTATTTTCCTGATGAAAATTCTCGTAAAGCCGCCCAAGGACAAACAGAAGCCATTAAGAAAAAACTCAGAGAACAATATAGATTATTGTGCGATCGCATTAACTTTAATTCTGGTTCTACGACTTCTACAATCGTGAAAAATACTCCTGTTTCCAGAGCTAATTCTACATCAGTTTTACGCGCTCCTAAAAATCATAATCCCTTACAAGCTCTGTATTGGGTTGAACCTAATCTTCCAGAAAATGATGCTAGTCAAAGGATGTCAATTCTTAGAGAAACAGTAGCCGCAGAACAAGGTTGCAATCAAATTTACACCAAACTTTATCAACGTACCTTGCAACTAGCCGACGGTAAAGAAAATACAGTTTCAGTTTCCTTTAACTGGCGAATGCGTATTGGGGGAACTCGTGGTTTTAGAGAATTACTATTACCAGTATTACATCCTATATTTGGTATTCCCTATATTCCCGCTTCTACATTAAAAGGAGCAGCAAAAGCTTGGGCAAGAAAAAATGACGCACCAGTACGAGTACAAGAACTATTAGGAATGCTCAATGGTAGAGACGCTAAAGCTGCCAAAATTGAATTTTTAGATGCTTTCCCTACTAAACATTGTTTGAGTATAGATGTAGCAACACCTCAATGGAAATGGAACGATAACAAAGTCATGTATGGACCAGTGCCACATCCTCTTTTAAGTTTAGAACAACCTCAATTTTTAATAGGATTACGCCCCACTAGCAGACAAAATCCTGATTGCCAGGATGATCTTAAAACCGTTAAATCATGGCTAGAAAATGCTCTTAATAGTGGCATAGGTTCTCGCGTCAGTAGTGGTTATGGTAAGACTTTGGGTACAATTCCTATCACCAATACTCGAAAAAGTTATGACTTTGAATTGTGGACTCAAGGAATGTATGGGAGCAATCCACCGTCAAGAGAAAATAATTATCAAGGAACTACAGAATTTAGACCTTCTGCTGTTCGAGGAATACTTCGTTATTGGTTTCGCGCTGTAGCATTGGGACTATATGATGTAGCAACTTGTCAAAAATTGGAAGAAGAAATATTTGGTAATTTAGGGAAGCAAGGTAAAATTTCTCTTAGCACTAAAGTTAATCCATCCAATAAAAAAGATCCTTATTTTTATGCTGGTAAAATCTACTTAGAAGCTACCGAAATTAAGTATCTAAATTTAGCGGAGAGATTATTATTTTTAGCAGTACAATTAGGTGGTGTGGGACGTGGTTCTCGTCGTCCTTTGCATTTACTTAATCGTCGTATGCGTGGCTGTCACTGGGAAATAGTAGGAAAAGATTTACCTCTTCATTATGATGGTGAGCAATGGCGTAAATTCTTCACAGAACTTAAACAGGTATTTCAAGCAATACAAACACCAATAGGTTCTTATGCTGTTAGTCCAGGTAGACCCAGAACAAGACAACAAGATGTATTAGATAAAAATACTCAAATTTGGCTATTAAAATCACCTTCTCAAGTTCATCCTGAAAAAATCACTAACTGGCAAACAGATGGAAGTTCTAGTAAAGTGCGTGGCACAGCATTAGACTTGCTTTATAGTAATAATCGGTTTAAAGGACAAAGCCAAGAACAAGGAAATGCTAATGTTGGAGGTGCATTAGAAACGCCTTCATTTGTGTGGATTAAGTCAATATTCACTGATAGCTTACCTTATCAAGTTATTACAATTTTTGGCAGTGATTACCCAGATAGACAAGAATTTGCTAAGGAGTTAAAAAACCAAGGTGCAATTTTAGTATTTCCAGAAATACCACCAAATAAATCTGTTATATCTGCTCCCATCAAAAAAAAATAATTAATAAAGGATAACTATGAAATCAGTTTTAATTGCCACAATCGGTACTAGAGATTTAATGTTCCAAATCGCCTCCGGTGCATGGTTCAATATTGGTAATGATAGAGTCCAAAA
>LJOT01000606.1 GCA_001672075.1 Anabaena sp. CRKS33 | reverse complement strand
GATATCCTGATTCAGACAAAAAAATTATCGCCTATGGCGAAGGTGAAGAAGGGTAAAAGAGCAAGAGTGCAAAGAGCTATTAAGTCTTCGCCGCACCACCACATACAACCCGAAAACCAATAAGGAGGCTGCCGTTGTCGAGGTTGCTGAAGCTGCGACAAGCAGAACGGCAATTTCCAGGCCTGTCGTACCACGAACCACCGCGCAGCAGATATTCATCACTACTTGATATATTATTTAACCATGCGCTTCCATCTGTAGGCGCACCTTTATAGTTACTATGCCAATTATCTTGACACCACTCCGATACATTGCCGTGCATATCATATAATCCAAAATTGTTAGCTGCTCCAAAGCTGCCTACTACTGTTGTTTCTTCTCGGTCAATTCCTTCAATCCCATAGCCATAAATATAGTTACCATCATAGTTAGCTAAATCCGTTACAATTATCTCTCCAAAGTGAAATGGTGTGGTAGTTCCCGCTCTACAAGCATATTCCCATTCGGCTTCACTGGGCAATCTGTAGTTTCTTCCTGCTCTTTGACTCAACTCTTGACAGAAAGCTACTGCATCATACCAACTAACTCTTTCAACAGGGCGATTACTACCTTTAAAAAAAGAAGGGTTAGTTCTCATAATAGCTTGATATTGTGCCTGTGTTACCGGATATTTTCCCATGAAGAAACTAGGAACAGTCACTTGATGCTGGGGACTTTCATCATCACTTCTTCCCTCTTCATTTTCCGGTGAACCCATCATAAAAGTACCACCAGGAATTACAGCCATTTCCAAAGTAACACCATTACCCAAATATTCCGTAAAATATCTAGCTATACGGGGCTGACGCTGAATAAATTGAAATTCGTCAAATTCGTCGAGAAATTCGTCGACTACTGTGACTACTTCAATTTGTTCTAGTTTTAAACCTTGTTGATTAAGCTTTTCTAATATTTGTTTAATTCTTGGTTCTGTTCTGTCACTTAATATTAAATAAGCCGCATTTTGAATATCCCAAGATTCATCCTTTAAACCTGCAATTACTAAATCTAAACCCTGTTCTCCATAATTCACAGCT
>LJOT01000605.1 GCA_001672075.1 Anabaena sp. CRKS33 | reverse complement strand
CGAGTTGGAGCAGACCATTGATAGCCTCCATGGCCCCGTTGGTAACCCTCGTCCTCATGAAGGCTACCACGCCGTTCCAATGCCTTTGGATCGAGCGACTCAGGCGGACGAAGGGAACAAGTCGGCTTTGGCGGGCCCTCCGGCACCACCAGGCAAGTTGCCCCTTGTCTTCTTGGGAGAGGATCTCTTGGAGGAGATCCCGTAGTCCCAAGGCCTTGCCCAGCTTGGGATAGGCTTCGCTTAAGAGTCGGCGCTGTTGCTGCTGAGTGGAGGATCTCGTCCACGCATTGCCCCGGATAGACCAGAGAGAGCCCTTCAGATCCGCTCCGTCTCTTAGGAGTTCCTTACGCACTTCATCGAGTGCCTTGCCGGCCATCTGCATGATGTGGAAGTGATCGAAGACCACCTCGGCCTTCGGGAAGAAGGTGGCCGCAGCGGCGATGAAGGCAGGCTTCATGTCCATGCTCAACAACTCGATCTGCTCGGGTCGGGCGTTGTGTCGCTCAAGTTCCTTGGCGAAGGCCCCAATGGCCTCCGCCCCATGCCCCTCCACCATGAAGAGGAGCTCTCTGGTCTGCGCATCCGCGAAGTTGGTCACGTACCGATGGCCTTTCTTGGAGGAGGTCTCGTCGATGAGGACACGCTTGAGCTCCGACCAGTCCCTCTTGGCTTGGGCCTGCTCCACGTAGTGGGCCACCACTCTCCAGAGTCGGGTGTCATGCTCGGCAAGTAGTTCACTCGCTGCCTTCATGGGCATCTCCCGGCACACCATCATCGTCAACGCCTCAAAGAGAAGGGTAAATCCACTCCCCGCCCTCGCCCACGGCACATCCACCAAGCGGACTCCATGTTCCGGACAGTCCATCCTCGGTACCCGGGCTTCGAGTTCACATCGGTACTGGAAGAAGTCCAAGTGCCTCCATCTCTTCACCACCGTGTCATGGGTGGGCCCGCAGGTCCCGCACTCCGGACACGCAAACCGGTGGCCAGGCTTAAAGTCGAGCTTGAGAAGGAGCTCCAGAGGAGCCCCTTCAAAACTGCAGCTCTTCACGCTCCATCCCTCTCCAAGCCCCAGCGCCA
>LJOT01000056.1 GCA_001672075.1 Anabaena sp. CRKS33 | reverse complement strand
AGGAACGAAACCCAACTTAATCCTAGGTTGATTTGAGGAACGAAACCCAACTTAATCCTAGGTTGATTTGAGGAACGAAACCCAACTTAATCGTAGGTTGGGTTGAGGAACGAAACCCAACTTAATCGTAGGTTGCTTGGAGGAACAAAACCCAACTTAATCGTAGGTTGGGTTGAGGAACGAAGCCCAACTTAATCGTAGGTTGCTTGGAGGAACAAAACCCAACTTAATCGTAGGTTGCTTGGAGGAACGAAGCCCAACTTAATCGTAGGTTGGGTTGAGGAACGAAGCCCAACTTTATCAAAGATTTTATTAGATAGTGCTATCACTCAACCTAAATTCATCACTTTTTACCAAATAATTAAAATTATGAATTTAACTACCACATATTTAGGCTTAGAATTAAAATCTCCTTTAGTTCCTTCCGCTTCCCCACTTTCACAGGAAATTGATAATATTAAAACCATGGAAGATACTGGCGCTGGTGCTGTAGTTATGCACTCCTTATTTGAAGAACAATTAACTTTAGAAAAATCCCAACTTCATCATCATCTCAGTTATGGTACAGAAAGTTTTCCTGAAGCTTTAACTTACTTCCCTGACATAACTAATTTTCGGGTCGGACCTGAAGAATATTTAGATCATATTCAGAAAGCTAAGGAAACAGTAGATATTCCCATTATTGGCAGTCTTAATGGTTGTTCTGTTGGTGGCTGGACTAAATATGGTAAACTCATGGAAGCAGCGGGAGTATCAGCACTAGAATTAAATATTTATTATGTTCCTACAGACCCAGATGTAATAAGTGCAGAAATTGAACAGAATTATATTGATATTCTCACATCTGTGAAAGCCGCAGTCACCATTCCTGTAGCTGTTAAACTCAGTCCCTATTTTACTAATATGGCAAATATGGCCAAACGTTTAGATCATGCCGGTGCTGATGGTTTAGTATTATTTAATCGCTTTTATCAACCAGATATTAATTTAGAAATTCTAGAGGTTGAACCTAATGTATTATTAAGTACCCCCCAAGCCATGCGTTTACCTCTGCGCTGGATAGCCATTCTCTATGGTCATATTCACGGTAGTATCGCTGCAACTAGTGGTATTCATAATGCTCAGGATGTAATTAAAATGCTGATGGTGGGCGCAAATGTTACTATGCTTTGTTCTGTATTATTGCAGAGGGGAATTACTTATATTCAGTGTTTAGAAAAAGACCTGCGTGAATGGATGGAAATACACGAATATGAATCTGTACAACAAATGCAAGGTACTATGAGTCAGTTAAATTGTCCTCATCCTAGTGCTTTTGAACGCGCTCAATATATGAAGGCTTTACAAACTTATTCGGGAAATAAGCAACAGGTTTGAATGTTTATTTATTTGCAATTAAATTCTAAATTCTAAATTCTAAATTCTAAATTCTAACCCACTTTTTTGACAACTAACACCTAACAAATAATGAAAAAACGTATTGGTATTCTTACTAGTGGTGGTGACTGTCCTGGGTTAAATTGTGTGATTCGCGCTGTTGTCAGTCATGCAATACAGACTTATGATTGGGAAGTGGTGGGTATTCCCTACGCGACTCAAGGACTGCTAGAGCGGAAAACTGTCCCTTTAAGTATCCACAGTTGGAATTTGCACGGTATTGACCCACTGCTCAACATGGGAGGAACAATTTTAGGTACTATTAATCAAGGGGATACCTTAGCCCATGCTGATGAAATATTAGCCGGTTATGAAGCGATCGCAATAGATGCTTTAATTGCTATTGGTGGAGATGGTAGTTTAAATATTATCCACCAATTAGCAGTTTTAGGTAATTGGCATTTAGTCGCTATTCCTAAAACTATTGACAATGATGTTGCTTTTACAGAACGTTCCATTGGCTTTGATACCGCAGTTAATACCATTGTTGACGCTATTAATCGGCTTACATTCACTGCTGCTAGTCATGACCGAGTCATGATTATCGAAGTTATGGGACGCACAGCCGGACATTTAGCATTATACTCAGGAATTGCCGGCGGTGCTGATGTGATTTTAATTCCCGAAGTTCCCTATAGTATTCAGGGTATATGCAATCATTTAGGGGAATTACGCCATGGTTGTGATAGCCAAAGCGATCGCTGGTACAGGAAATTTGCTATTATTGTCGTATCTGAAGGTATATCTGTTTCTGCGGAAGATACAGATAGTGCCTCTAGTTGTATAATTAATAAATGTGGTAAAGGTCAATACATTGCCGAAAAAATCGCTAATTGTAGTAATTATTTAATTGATACTAGGGTTTCCGTCTTAGGACATATTCAGCGCGGTGGTATTCCCTCAGCTTTAGACAGACTCACAGCTACTATGTTCGGTAAAGTTGCGGTTGATTTAATTGCTCAAGAACAGTACAACAAAATGTTAGCTTGGCAAAATGGAAAAGTTGTCACTTTCCCCATTGAAGATGTTATCAATCATAATCCCTCCCTTGTTGATCCTCACGGTGATTTAATCCGAACCGCTAAATGTTTAGGCATTTATATTGGTGAAGAAGTCTAAGTAGGGCTTGCTGAAAAAGTTGTCTGTGAGGGCAGGGAACAGGGAACAGGGAACAGGGGACAGGGAACAGGAGACAGGGAACAGTTTTAACTGTTTGGATATCCTCAATTTTTCAAATACGACAAAGAAAAATGCAATTTATTTTGAGACACCATTAGCCAAAACCTTGCACTTTTTTGTAGTAAAAATCCGCGAAACCCTTTGTTAATAAATGGTTTTAGGTTTATATGGCTAACGCCACGCTACGCTATCAGCAAGCCCTAAGTAGTCTAATTTAATCTCTCAATCACAAAATCAACTTGACCGGGCAAGAAGCCCACCCCACAAGATTTTTATTGAAAATGCTATTTTCCTGCTTCCGCAAGTGCTTCTAAATGAAAAGCCACATTTTTAAGCGCCATTTGAATTTCGTTACTGTAACCAATAGTTCTCCACCTTGGGGTTGTGGCATTGTCCAGCGCGGTTGTATCAAGGTATTGTGCAAAAACTATCAGTTTTTCGGTGTCTGTTGCTGCCGTTGCCAAATTTTCTAAAAATTCTTGAGGTGTCATAGATTTGCCAGAAAAGGGTAAAAGTCTCAGAAATCAGTCAATTGTATCAGCATAAGTTCTGTAATCTCAAAAATCTGTCCAAAATATTCAAATATTCATTCAAATATTCATTCAATCACGACTAAAGTCCTGTATTCAACAACGTAGTTAGGACACTATTCAAGACACCATAGTAACACTGATCAGAGCTAAAGCCCTGATTACAGACAGAGGACAAAATTTAATTTTTCTAGTAATTCTTGATTGCTATAGGGTTTTAATAAAATCGCTGCAACTTGAGCTTCATTATCTGGTTCTATATTGCGTCCACTACAAGCAATTATTTTGACTTGGGGGTTGATTTCTTTTAATTTGCAAATGGCGGCATTTCCATCCATTTCTGGCATCATTATATCCATTAATACTAGTTTGATTTCGTCCTGATTTTGGGTATAAATATCAATAGCTTCTTTGCCATTTCTAGCAGTGATAATTTGATAATTGTAGTTTTCTAAAATGGTTTTTGTAACTTCAATAATTTGGGCTTCATCATCTACTAATAAAATCACCTCTCCTCGTCCTTGATACATTTTATTATCATCGGATTTTAAAAGTGAAATCTCCTGGTTTAGTGATGGTAAAAATATCTGAAATTTGCTACCTTTTCCAACTTTGCTATCAACATTAATAAAGCCCTTGTGGCTTTTAATAATTCCTTGCACTGTTGATAGTCCTAATCCTGTACCTTTACCAAAATCTTTAGTAGTAAAAAATGGCTCAAATATTCTTTCTACTATTTCCGGTGACATTCCTGTACCTGTATCTCTAACAGTAATAACAATATAATTCCCGACTTTAGCATGACAATTTATTTGCCGGATATTTTCATCAATATATAAATTTTCCGCAGAAATAGATAGATGTCCACCATTGGGCATAGCATCAGCAGCATTAACGACTAAGTTCATTACTACTTGATGCAGTTGGGTTTTATCCCCATAAACTGGAAATAGTTTGGGAGAAAGATGGGTAGAAAATTTGATAGATTTGGAAAGGGTTTGTTTGGCAAACTGTATAGTATCCTTAATCAAATCATTAACTTGTAAAATCGTATATTTACCTTCAACTCCTTTAGCAAAGGATAACAGTTGTTTCACCAAAGCCGCTCCTTGTTTAGCATTATTTTCAATGATTGTCAGCATTTGTAAAACACGATTATTGTCTTGAGAAAATCTAGCTTTAAGTAATTGAGCAGATCCTAAAATCGGAGTTAAGATATTATTAATATCGTGAGCAATGCCACCCGCTAAAATACCTATACTTTCCAATCTCTGAGCGCGGAAATACTGCTGTTGTAGTCGTTTCTTTTCTGTAATATCAGTATCTACTGTCAGAATAGATTTGGGTTGGCTATCAGCATCTAACATTAATGTCCAGCGACTTTGAACAATAATTTCCTCCTCTGATTTTGTTTTTTTGTATAATTCACCCTCCCAACTTCCAGATTTAAATACAGTTTTCAGGGCTGCTATCTCTTGTTTATTATCATGGGAGTTATAGAAAATATCCTGGGTATTTCTAGCTAAAACTTCCTGACTTTGCCAACCATACATCCTTTCTGCCCCCTGATTCCAAAAGATGATTTGAGATTTTAGATCTCGCACTAAAATTGCATCAGTAGCAATATCTAAAAGAGCAGCTTGTTCAGATATTTTCCGTTCGGTTTGCTTGCGGTCGGTAATATCTCTAGTTGTGCCAATCATCCGTAGCGGCTGGTCATTTTCATCATAGTAGAGTTTAGCCCTAGTACCCAACCACCTGAGATTACTATCACTAGATATCACCCGATATTCACAGGACAAATCAACTCTTTTCTCAAAAGTCTTATGCACACAATGACGAAAATACTCACGATCTTCACTGGAGATTAAATTGATAAATTCTTCATCTATGGGAGACAAAGCACGACCAGATAGACCATGCATTAAACTCATATTTGGAGACCAAAAAACCTCATTCTTTTGGATATGCCAATCCCATATCGCTGTATTCCCCGCAGCCATTGCTAAACTGAGTCGTTCTTCACTTTCTATTAATGACTGTTGAATATTTTCCCGTTCAATAATTTCCCGTTGTAACTGCTCATTAGCAATTATTAACTCTGCTGTGCGTTCCGCTACTTTGATTTCTAAGAGGTCACTATTTTGACGTAGTGCAGTTTCTAATTTTTCTCGTTCATGAAGTGCAGCGTGCTGTTCACTAACATCAGATATTGACCACAGGAAACGAGTGCTGTTACCTTGATTCTCATATAGAGGATTAACTCTCACTTTACCGGGAAAGGATAAACCTGTGCGAGGCTGTAAATACATTTCCCATTCCTGTAAATTCTGCAATTTCCTTAACCGAGACACAAAATTAAATCGGTATTGTTGAGCAATAAAAACCACTAATGGCTTGCCAATAAGCGCCTTTTGAGGGACAGATAATAAGAATGATGCAGCCTGATTAGCTTCTTGAATAACACCTAAATTATCAGTTACGAAATAACCATCTGGAGCAAATTCAAATAAATTTTGATAACGCAATCTTTCTGCTTCGGTAATTTCCCGAGAAAATATCAATTGTTCATTTTGTTGACGCAGTTCTTCTTCCGCAATTTGCAATTCTTCTAAGGTTTCTTGAAGTTCTTCATTAATTTTTGGATGACAATCAATCTTTGTTTTCCCCCATTCTCGCAAAGAATTGGAAATTTGCCAACGGATTACTTCTAGTTGTTGATTAACTGGTTTGTGTTCTGTATTTGATTCTGCAAAATTTTCGCGCAATGCTTCCATTATACCAACTATTTTTTCTATATTTAAGGCTTGCAATAAGTTTTTCTCTGTGATGATACCTATTAATTTCCCTGCATTATCTACTATTGGTAAATGCTGAATACAATGCTGCTCTAAAAGGATGAATACTGTTAAAATATGCTCAGATGCTGATGCTTTTAAAGTAATTAGTGGCTGAGTCATTACTTCAGCTATTTTTACCCCTAATAGATTGATATTTAAGGCAATTACTCTCAATACATCTTTAATGGTAAATATTCCTTGCAACTCGTTTTGATTTACTACTAAAACATAGTCGTTGGTTTGTTTAAGTGGGTTCTTAAATTCATAATTTTGTGTTTGATTTATTAAGTTAATCGCCTCCATAACACAACTATCAGCACTAATAGTTAAAGGAGAATAATCAATGATTTGACTTAAATTAGGTAAGTTAATAAGTTGTTGGTTAAAACCGTTATTTAATGAATCCATTGGTTTGATATCATGGGTAGATGATGTTGTAACTAATTTAAGACCTATAAAATTCTAATAATTAGTCGCTAATCAATTTGATAGGAATACTTTAATTTTGGATCATTAAAAGATTTATTTCTATCAAAATATTAGGTAAAATCTGGCACAAGTTGGTACTAGAGATATAATGGAGATATAATTCGATTATAAACTTCCTGGTTGCATTGTATCTTGAAAACTTGATATATAAACTTTCAACTTTGTAAATATTTTCGAGAGTGAGTATTCACAATTACTATATATAGTTTTGTGAAGACATCGGCAGAAAGGAAGATTTATGTTGAATTTTTTTCATACCAATTACCAAGAATGTAAAGCTCTTAACTGGGGCGTTTTCTTAACTTGGTGGGCTTGCATTCTAGTGAGGACATCATCTAAAATACCCACAGCTTCAACAATATAAGCACCTTTATTCAGCATTACACATTCTGCTCGTTCCGACATGGCAGCATCGGTAATTTCTGCCCGTGAAGGCATTCCATGTTTGACGAGATTTTCTAATACTTGGGTTGCCCAAATTACGGGTATATGGGCAGCTTCGCATAACCATAATATTTCCTCTTGAATTTCCGCTAGACGTTGATAACCAATCTCAATAGCTAAATCTCCCCTAGCAATCATAATTCCAAAAGGTTGTTTACCTGCGGCTTGAATAATTAATTCTGGAAGATTGCTAACAGCTAGGGGTGTTTCTATTTTAGCAACTATGGCAGGTATGGGAGAATTTTCTGGTAATCTTGCGGCTAATTCCTGTTGTAAAAGCTGAATATCTTCAGCAGTTTGTACATAGGAATAGCCGATAATATCAACTTCATCTGTATGACTAGCAATAAAGTCTAAATCCTGCTTATCTTTTGCCGTCAGGGAACTCAAATGCAAATCAGTGTCAGGAAAATTGATGCCTTTTTCCGGTAATATCTTTTCACCTTTAAGCCGCGCATGGGTGATTTTCAACCATACACCCTGGGGTGTAATTGACTCTACATAAGCGCCAATACGTCCATCATCAATCCAAACTATTGTACCAATTTTCAGTTCTTTTAATACCTCTGGAATTGTACAACTAACTTGAAAATATTGAGAATTAATTGCAGTTGGTAAATCCTGGGTAAGAAGGAGAGATTCACCTTTAAATATCCGTTGTTTGGGGCTGGGGGTAAGGGCAGATTTAACCCGAGTTTTCGGACCACTCAAATCCATGAGAATTTTACACACAGATCCTAATTCTAATTCTGCTTGTTTAACATGATTAATCATTGCTAACCATTCAACAGATGTATCATGAGCGCAATTTATTCTAACACAGTTTGTGCCTTGACGAATTATATTTTCCAGAAATTGATAATTAGTCGCGGCTTCATTTGGTAACGTCACCATAATTCTGACACGACGCTTATCGAGAGTGTTACCAAATAAATCTTCAGTATTTTGTTGCAGCAAGCGATCGCCCTCAAAAAATAATGCCAAAGGAGGATGTATAATTGTCGAGTCTTGTTCTGTCCGACAAACCGCCTGTAAGGTAGCAATGACAGCATCTAAAGTCGGTAAAACCTTAGCCTCTATCCTCCCTAAAGATGATAAACCCCAAGGCATTAAGGCAGCTTGTAGTTCTCGTAAATCGTGTCTTCTGAGCGCTAGATAATAGGCCAGATTGAGACTACTATTAATGAAAGATTGACGGTGAATTTGTTTTTTCCATTGTTGAAATATTTCTGTTCCCTCTTCACTAATAGATTGACGAAGTTCCTGTAATGTGGTAAGCAAAATACAGGGATTAGATAAGTCTAACTCTAGATTTTTTGTTTGCATATTGGTTAGTTGTCAGTTGTCAGTGGTCAGTTGTTAGTTTTAAAACTGTTACCCATTACCCATTACCCATTACCCATTACCTATTCCCCTTTTTCTGCTTTCGCAATTTCTAACATGGTTTTAATCACAGAATCAGGATTTAAACTAATAGAATCTATACCTTGTGCAACGAGGAAACGAGCAAATTCTGGATAATCACTGGGTGCTTGTCCACAAATACCAATTTTGCGCCCATTTTGTTTAACAGTAGTTATGGCTTTAGCAATTATTCGTTTTACAGCTTCATTGCGTTCATCAAATAAATGTGCTACCAATTCAGAATCTCGATCTAATCCTAATGTTAATTGGGTTAAATCATTAGAACCAATGGAGAAACCATCAAATACCTGGCTAAATTCATCAGCTAATAAAACGTTACTGGGTAATTCGCACATGACGTAAACTTCTAAGCCATTTTCACCTTTAACTAAGCCATTTTTTGCCATTTCTGCTAATACCTGTTTTCCTTCTTCGGGAGTACGACAAAAGGGAACCATCAAAATCATATTGGTTAAACCCATTTCATTTCTTACCCGTTTCATGGCTTGACATTCTAAAGCAAAACCTTCACGATAACGAGGATCATAATAACGAGAAGCACCACGCCAACCAATCATCGGATTTTCTTCTTTGGGTTCAAATTGTCTACCTCCTAAAAGATTAGCATATTCATTACTTTTGAAATCAGACAATCTCACAATTACAGGTTTAGGATAAAATGCTGCGGCAATTGTGCCGATACCTTGGGCTAATTTAGTAATAAAAAATTCGGATTTGTTTTCATATTGTGCCGTTAATTCGCTAATTTTATATTTGGCAAGTTCGTCTTCTAATTTGTCAAAATGTAATAATGCTAAAGGGTGGGCTTTAATATGGTTAGCAATAATAAATTCCATTCTCGCTAAACCAACACCATCATTAGGAATTGCTGTCAAACCCAAAGCCTCTTCTGGATTACCCACATTCATCATAATTTTAGTGCGGGTACGGGGTAAATTATCTAAAGTTAATTCTTGAATTTCAAACTTTAATAAACCCTCATAAACTTGACCCGTTTCCCCTTCTGCACAACTAACAGTAATTTCTTGTCCAGTTTCTAAAATTGTAGTTCCATTTCCGCAACCAACGATAGCAGGAATGCCCATTTCTCTAGCAATAATTGCTGCATGACAGTTACAAACAACTACAGGAGTATATTTATCCGTGAAAACTAGATAATTATGATGATTCGCAACAGTAATATTATAAACTTCAGCGTCTACTTCATCTACAACTTTAACAACTCGTTGCATCCGAATATCACCTTGCAGAAGTTGTTCAAATTGACCTATTTCACGGAGTTGTTTATCAGAAATTAGGAGATTTTTATCTTTTCTAAGTTTGATTTCTCCTGTTACATTGTCATCAAATAGTTGATTAGTAGCAAAGAAACGGGCTTGAATAGTTCTTGGAGTAACTTCTCCCTTGACTCGTTGGGTATATTCTAAAATTTGCTCTAATTTTTCTACAATTTGGACATTGTAGATATGACGATTTCTGGTAACTTGAGGAACAGTATTAATTTTTAAACAAGCAATAATGACAGCTTGTAGTAAGTTTTCTTCAGAGATATAGATGTTAATGCGATTATTAGCATAGCAACCATCACCATCAATTACACCCCCTAAAAAGTGATAAGAAACT
Source organism: Anabaena sp. CRKS33 (assembly GCA_001672075.1). Lineage (GTDB taxonomy): Bacteria > Cyanobacteriota > Cyanobacteriia > Cyanobacteriales > Nostocaceae > Dolichospermum. The sequence continues at coordinate 10,158 of LJOT01000056.1, read as the reverse complement.
TCTGAAGTGTTTTCTAGGAGAATTTGGGTAATCTGTTGTTCCTTTTGTTTTAAGTCGTAAGCTATAGCTTTAGAATAAACACGATAAGCTGTAGCTTGTCCTTTTACCTGTTTTCCTCGGATGTAACCTGAAGATACTGGTTTCTCACAAGGAGTAAAAGATTTACCATAAACAGCATTCATTTTGTCATTCATAGTAACTATGAATGCTTGTTTTTCTGGTAAACATTTTTGAATAAACTGGACTTCCCCACGAGTTCGACTAGTGTAAATTGAACCGTCTGTGATGATTCCCCCAATCAGATAAGCTAAATCAGCTTCTTGATTTTTGTTGTCACCCAATGTGGGAATATTCTGAGATACAAGCACCATTTCCTGAGTATCTAACATTTCTTGAATCTCAGTTTTGGTATATTCACCATTCCGAAGGTTGACCATTTTATGATCAGGAGTTAATTGCAGGATATTATCTGTGACTTTCCCAGTTTGAGATACACTCACACCAATTGTTTTAGATGTCCGTTTCATGGCATCTTCAATGGGTTTCCATTCCATTTGATGGGTTTTGGTGTTGAGGGCTAAAGTTGATAATCCTTGATATCCTTGTTCATAAATCTGCTGAATGGTCATAAAACCTTGATTGGTGAGAATTTTTGTCTCTCCATCAAAACAAGTCCGTCCCCCAGAGTTAGTGACAATAGCACTGGCTTTTTTCATGATTGGTTCCCAGTCGGGGTCTGTGCGATTGGTAACTAGCACTTCTCCGGCTTGGAAAAGGTTAATTTGATGGACATCAAGTATGATTCTAGCTTTACCTTGACCGATCATTTCGCCCACGCTACGACCTGTTAATAAAACTTGACTTTTTTCCTGGAGTTGATAAGTTTTGAGAACGGTTTTTGATTTTTGAGATTGAACTGTTTCTGGTCTAGCTTGGACGATAAATAATTCACCAGTTACCCCATCTTTTGCCCACTCAATATCCATTGGTGTGGTTATTCCCCGAATTTGGGAATAATGATCTTCAATGATACAAGCCCAGTCTGCTAATTGTAATATTTCTTGATCATTGAGGGCAAATTGATGACGTTCAATTTCAGGAACACGAACATTTTTAGTTAATTTAGATCCACCTAGATCATAAATCATTTTAATTTCTTTTGTTCCCAAACGCTTTTGGAGAATGGGTTTATATCCTTGTTTTAAAGTGGGTTTAAATACTAAATATTCATCGGGATTAACAGCACCTTGAACAATAGTTTCACCCAAACCGTAAGCAGCAGTAATTAAAGCTGCATCTTGGAAACCTGTTTCCGTGTCAATAGAGAACATTACTCCAGAAGACGCTAAATCAGAACGTACCATTTTTTGGACACCCACAGATAAAGCCACTTCAAAATGATCAAAACCTTTAATTTGTCGGTAGGAAATCGCCCTATCTGTAAAAATAGAAGCAAAACATTTATGACAAGATTCTAATACCCCTTGCAGTCCATGAACATTCAGGTAAGTTTCTTGTTGTCCCGCAAAACTCGCATCTGGTAAGTCTTCGGCTGTGGCACTAGAACGCACAGCTACATCAGTATTAATACCATATTCTGCACATAAACTTTGATAGGAATTAGCGATCGCTTCTTGTAATTCTAGCGGAAATGGAGTTTCTAACATCAATGATCTGGCTTTTTTTCCACATTCCCGCAGATTATCCATATCTTCAACATCTAAATCTGCAAAAATCTTTCTTAATTTTACCTCTAAACCAGCCCCAGTAATAAAATATCTATAAGCACCAGCAGTAGTCGCAAAACCATGGGGAACTTTCACCCCTTTGGAATTTAATTGTTGAATCATTTCCCCTAAAGAGGCGTTTTTACCACCTACCAAGGGAATATCTGCAATTCCCACGGAATTAAACGGTAATACTAAAGCTTCTGGGATAATTTGGCTATTTTCTTGATTGGGTTTAATTTCCAGCATTTTCTGAAATTCCTTAAATAGCTAATATTATTTAATTGAGAACCGAATTTAAATGTATATCTTTGAGGATGTTGCTGATATATTTGTATTATAGACTATAATTCGACTTGAGAATAATATGGTGAAATAATACGTAATATATATATTATATACAATATATATAGAGTTTGCTGAATATAATTTATTTTTACCAAGTAATCTAAGTATAAATTCATCCTACTATGTGATCTCTGCGGCTCTGGGTGAGACAAACAAATTCATACATAAATTCATACTTTTATTTAATTTATTTATCACCAAATCTCACTTAGATCTAACACAAATCCCGGCAAAATATCCTCACCAGTTAATGTTTGCGGATTATCTAATTCTTCAACTGCACAATTAGGACGATAAATAAATACTTTGCGTTGTTTTCTATCAATTAACCAAGCTAATTGTGTGCCATTGTCTATATATTCTTGCATTTTTTCTTTTAATGTAGATAAACTATCATTTTCTGAACGCAATTCTACTACAAATTCAGGACAAATAGGCGCGAATTTCTTTCTTTTTTCTGTCGGTATTGCTTCCCATTTTGTCCGTTTTATCCATGCCGCGTCGGGAGAACGGACTGCACCATTAGGTAGGGTAAAACCACCACTAGAACCAAATCCTACTCCTGTACCATCTTGTTTTGTCCAAATACCTAATTGAACAATTAAGTTAAAATTACGTTCTTCTGTTTCTGAACCTGTGGGGGACATAATGAATAAATCTCCAATTTGATTACGTTCGATTCTAAAATGACGATTTAACTGACAGAAATCAAAAAACTGATCATCTGTCATGACCATATTTGGTAGCATTTGTAATACCATTGGTAATATTTCTAAATCTACAGATAATTGTGTGTTCATGATCATTAAAAATGGTAAGATGATTCAAATCCCCGACTTCTTTTTAGTAGAAGTCGGAGATATTATGGTTCTAGAACTCTCCAGCTAAAGCAGGAATACACCGTTCACAGAGTAAAGGATGTTCTGCCGACTCACCAACATGGGGCGAATAATTCCAACAGCGATCGCATTTCTGATATAATTTACCATTATGGTCTTGTTCTGCGGCATTGACTACCCCAATATCCCAATTATCCTCACCTTGAACTCGCAGGGTTTTTAATCCTTTTAATGCGTCAGGAGAATCTAATAATTGCACCTCAGAAGTAAGGAATAAATACCGTAATTCATCAATTCCATTACCGCTAACATTCAAAGGTTCAATAGCAGCGCGTAATTTTTCATCACTCAAATAAATCAAAGCAATAGCTTCTAAAGAAGAACCAATTAACTTTTCTACCCGCGCTTGTTCCAATACCTTATTAACATCACCGCGAATCCGTCGCAATGTTTTCCAAAATTCCGCTAATTCAGGATTATCCCATTCATCATTCACCTTGATCCAACCAGCTTGAAAAACTGATTTATATTGTGTTTCGTAGGGGATAAATTGCCAGATATCTTCCGCAGTATGACACAAAACGGGAGCGATCGCTTTCGCTAAATTTTCCAAAGCAATTTGCAAAACAGTTTGACAACTACGACGACGGAAAGCATCAGCAGAACTGATATATAATCTATCTTTCGCAACATCTAAATAGAAATTTGACAAATCTACAACACAGAAATTCTGTACAGTTTGGAAAAAGCGGAAAAACTGGAAACTATCAAAAGCCTCCGTCACCTCATTAAACACCTCACGAATGCGATGCAGCATATATTTATCCAAATCTGGTAAATCATCAAACGCTACAGCATCCTTCTGAGGATCAAAATCATGCAAACTACCCAATAAAAACCGCGCCGTATTGCGGATTTTATTCCTTACATCAGCTAATTGCTTGATGATATTACCACCCAAACGGACATCACCAGAATAATCTACCGAAGAAACCCACAACCGCAAAACATCAGCACCATAAGCAGGTTCTTTTTTCTGGTCTTTTCCACCCAAAATCATTAATTGAGGGTCTACCACATTTCCCACAGACTTACTCATTTTCCGTCCATGTTCATCCAAGACGAAACCATGAGTTAAAACAGTTTTATAGGGTGCAATACCATTAACCGCCACACTAGTCAACAAAGAAGATTGAAACCAACCGCGATGTTGGTCAGAACCTTCCAAATACATATCCACAGGATAACACAACTCCGGTCTTTGCTTCGCCACCGCTGCCCAAGAAGAACCAGAATCAAACCAGACATCCATTGTATCAGTACCCCGGCGGTAAGTCTTGCCATCATTGCGGTATTGTTCCGGTAATAACTCCTCTACCGACAACTCCCACCAAGCATCAGAACCTCTTTTAGCGATAATAGCTTGAACATAATTAATCGTGTCCGCATTCAGCAAAACTTCCCCAGTTGCTTGATCATAAAACACGGGAATGGGAACACCCCAAGAACGTTGACGAGAAATACACCAATCCGATCTTTCTGCTACCATAGGCGTAATGCGGTTTTCACCTTGTGCCGGAATCCAGCGTACTGAAGAAATAGCCGTTAAAGCCTCTTCCCTAAATCCTGCCACAGAAGCAAACCATTGTTCAGTAGCCCGGAAAATCGTCGGTTTCTTCGTTCTCCAATCATAAGGATACTTGTGAGGATATGCTTCCTCCTTCAACAGAGAACCAACCTCATGCAAAGCGTCAATAATCGCTTGATTACCTTCGCCCAAAACATTTAAGCCAGAAAACTTACCAGCCTCATCAGTGAAGTTACCACTATCATCAACAGGGGCAAGAATCGGCAAACCGTAACGCTGACCAACAATGTAATCCTCTTGACCATGACCAGGAGCAGTATGAACCAACCCAGTCCCCGAATCAGTAGTGATATAATCACCACCAACAACCACCGGACTTTCACGGTCAAAAAGAGGATGACGGTAAATAGTACCGTCCAAATCCTGACCAGAAAATTTGACTTTTACCCTTAACTCACAATCCAACCTAGCAGCTAAACTTGCTACCAAATCAGCCGCCACAATCAGATACTTGCATTCTCTTTGCGCCTCTGCGTCTGGGCGTGAGACCTCCACAACCGCATACTCCAACGCGCTATTTACAGCCACAGCCAAATTACCGGGGATAGTCCAAGGAGTAGTAGTCCACACAGCCACGCCCAAATCAGGCAGGAACGGCTCTAAAACTGATTTTAATTGTTCCGTAACCTTCACCACCGGAAAAGCCGCGTAAATACTCCTAGAGACGTGACCTTCAGGATATTCTAACTCTGCTTCTGCTAAAGCGGTTTTAGAACTAGGACTCCAGTGTACAGGCTTGAGACCGCGATAAATATAACCTTTGAGGAACATTTCCCCAAAAACGCCAATTTGCGCCGCTTCGTATTCTGGCTGTAGAGTTAAATAAGGATTTTCCCAATCACCCCAAATCCCATAGCGTTTAAAACTTTCTCGTTGTTCATCTACGGTTTTTAGTGCGAACTCGGCCGCTCTTTGACGCAATTGCAAAGGAGTGAGATTTTGGCGTTCTGCCTGTTTCATATTTTGCAGAACTTTCAACTCAATGGGCAATCCGTGACAATCCCAGCCAGGAACGTAACGAATCTTACGACCTTTTAGCAATTGGTAGCGGTTAATAATATCTTTGAGAATCTTATTTAAAGCATGACCAATATGTAATTGACCGTTAGCATAGGGAGGACCATCGTGCAGTATAAATAATTCGCCGGGGTTGTTTTCAGCCAGTTGAGAATAAATGTGGTTTTCTGCCCAGAATTTTTGAATTTCGGGTTCGCGCTTGATTGCGTTTGCCCGCATATCGAAGTTAGTCTTGGGTAAGTTGACGGTATCTTTGTATTTTCCAGTTTCGGTCACAGGTTCATGCCTAAATGTAGGTGTGCAGGTTATCCGATCAATTATAAGTCGTCGGTTGGGTTGAGAAAACCCAACAGCAGTTATGGGTATTTTGGGGTTAATGTTGGGTTTCACTTCGTTCTACCCAACCTACGGGAGCATAGGTAGAGCGAATTCCAAATAGTTTAGTCCTGAAACCATCTCTATACAAGCTTTTTAGCTCTAAATTGTAAAACAATAATAAAATTAATAAAATTACTTAAAATATATATTGACAACTTTTGCTAGATAAGGCTATATTGTCTGATATACAAATTTAGTCAAACGATGAATAATATGTTTGTACTATTGCATTGAGAGGAAAAAGCACGTGAGTTCTTTTAAGCAGCTCCCACTATCAGACCTTAGAGAGAGCTTGCCAAAGTTCAAGCGTCAAGTTCAGTTAGGGATGAAGAGAATTGCTGCTACCTATTATGGTCAAGTAGTTGCATTCTTAGTTCCTTTAAAGGATTTAGAACAAGCTGAAAAAGATGGCGCTATTAGTAAAAGTGAAGAAATGTCTTTATCGGATTTCCGGCTACATTTAACGGAATGTTGGGAACGGTTACAAATGGATGTTGATTGTATTTATGTAACGTATCATACGCGCAGAGCAGTAGCTTTTGTTAGCCCTCGTCTTACAAATTATCTTTCAATTCCAATTTCAGAAGTGGCTCATAAGCTTCTTGCCATAGATAGCGGTCTTATTCAAGTAGAAAGTTTACTCAAGGAAGAAATAATTCATGTTCAACATCAAAGCTGAGTCAGAATTGCAAAAACAGCTAAATAATCTAGAAGAATATTACCCTCCAGAAGTTTGTTTGGAGATTAATCAATTTCTAGAAATTCTGAGAAGAGATGGTCAATTTAGTAAAACAGATTTTTTTGATCTTAATACCAACAAAATTTCTGGTTTGACGTGCAACTTATTTTACAGACCTGATTTTGCGAAAGAAGAAGTCTTGATAATTGCAGCGAAAGTCAAGCCAGCAGATGTATTCAGACAAAGATTTAACATTAGAGACGAATGGGATGATAAGGATGTTATAGAATCTATTCCCCAATATGATCAACCTGAAAAAATTGTTCGGGCTATTGAGTTAATTCATCAAGGAATCCAAGATTCTTATGAATTAGGTTATGAATTAGGACATAGAGGCAAGAAAAGAGAATATATTTCTCGACATGGACAGTATGCAAAGCATACTCTTGAGCAACTTAAATTGATTATAAGGACGCGAAAAGGCAAGAAATTGATAGTAGAACTTACAGAACAAGGAAGACGAATTGCTGAAGGAATTAATGATGAGTTAAAATTAAGATTGCTCTATGAAGCTATGTTGCACTATCCTCCTGTTTGGCGAATTATTGTCGCCGTTTCAGAAATTGATAGTCAACTAAATGAGGACTTGATACTCAATGATGAGCTAGTTAAAAATTTAGTTTTTCCAGAAATATTAAGAGGTGCTGATACAAGTAATCGTCGTTCGCAAACATTAAAGAACTGGATTAAAAGTATTTCTATCTTTTTTGGAATGCCTATTCGTCTTCACAATCGCGGTATGCAGCTTACTATCCCAATGCTATATGCTGAAAATGAATATAACAATGAAAACACAGAGGAAGACTAAAATATATGATTTTAAGAGCCAAGAGTTCATAGGTAAGAATGGTGAAAATATTCTTGATAAATGGCTTGGCTCTATCTATAAGATTTTAGATGTTTCCACGGTTAAAAAGTATCAAAATTCTGGTATAGACAGAATTTTGATGCGTCCCGATGGAAGCACTGTCAGCGTTGAGTATAAATTCGATTTAGCTTCATCAAGAACAGGAAATTTATTCTTTGAAACTGTCTCTGTAGATAATAAAAATATTCCTGGTTGGGGATGGCTATCACAGGCTGAATACTGGATATTTTTACTACCAACGATGGAAGTATTAGTAGTTGAGCCGGGAAAAATGAGAAATATGATTTGGTGTCATCGTTGGGAAATCCAAGAAAAGGAAATTCAGAACGTAGGCTATAAAACTTTAGGAATTCCTATTCCTTTATCTAAAGTTAGAGAAATTGCTTACTACATCGTGCAACTAAACTAAATAATTCATAAGTTAAGAGAACCCGACACAAACCATTAGCAAATGTAGGTTGGGTTGAGGAACGAAACCCAACAGCACCAATCGGTATTTTGAAATCATGTTGGGTTTCACTTCGTTCTACCCAACCTACGGAACTCAATATATAAAGTTACCCACAATAGACTTATGACACTAACCCTCAGCTTACCACCAGAATTAGAACAATATTTAATACAGCAAGCACAACAACAAGGACTTTCTGTGGAAACTTATACAGTGCAACTTATTAAAAAATCTATTTTCCAATTGGAGAAAAATTCATTTGAAGAAACACCCACAGAAATTGTCATTGAAGGTATTCATCAGGGAATAAAAGAAGCATTAAGTGGACAAACTATACCTCTTTCACAAATGTGGGAAGGAATAGATGCAGAATAATGAACCACTATCAATTGAAATTGCTATTACTCCTCGTTTTCAAAGAGATTTGCGAGAACTAGCTAAACGCTATCGTTCCATTCGTAGTGATATTCAACCTTTAATTGATCAACTACAAGCAGGTGAAATTCCTGGAGATAGAATTGCGGGTATTAAATATCAAGTTTTCAAAGTTCGTGTTAAAAATAGTAACATTCAAAAAGGAAAAAGTGGAGGATATAGGGTGATTTATTATCTAAAAAATGCTCAAGGAATTATACTCACTACAATTTATTCTAAATCTGATCTGACAGATGTTAGTAATGAAATAATTGAACAAGCAATAGCTCAATATGAAGAAGAAAATACCATTCCAGATCAATAAAAATATAAAATTTAACTACTTGAGTAATAGGAAGTAAGAAAAATGCTGGAGATGATCAGGTAAAATAACAATAGCATCTATAATAAATGGATGTTTCTGCATCACATAACCAAAAGCATCTTTTAATAAAGAAACATTTTTTGGTAAACATAATATTTTTTGTCTTTTCTGGGTCACTACTGTAAAAAAGTATGTTCCTCCTGCCACTTTGGCGCGGCGATATTCCATACTATAAATATCCTGTGAATAAAGTTATGTTTTATAAACTTGATTTTACCCCGTAGGTTGGGTTGACGCAAGGAAACCCAACATTAATTATACAGCGAAACACAACCCGACATTAATTACAGCGGTTTCTGCTCTTATGAGGTACAAAGTTGAATGATGAAACTCTTGTAGTGCGGGCATCTTGCCCGCGAAATATGTACCTCATAACACCGATAAGTGCTGTATAATACATCTGTCGGTGATGTTGGGTTTCATTTCATTCAACCCAACCTACTCATTACCAATATTATCATCAAAAATAATTTCCTCACCCGCACCCCACATCATGTCATACATACCTTGACGCACAGCCCGATGAAAACTGGAATATTCCCAATCTTTTGGTGCTGTTACCAAACCATGTTTCACCGGATTATAATGAATATATTCAACGTGGTTTTGAAAATCTATTTCATCTCTAATTAAATATTCCCAAAAACGATATTGCCATATAGCCCGTTGTTTTTTATTTTTTCTAGATAAAGATATATTTTCTGGTGAAATAGTTTCACATTTACGACTAAAATAACTTTTAATTAACCGCCAACGGGTAGAAAAATCATGATTATTTTCTGGTAAAGTCCAAATACAGTGGACATGATCAGGTAAAATAACAATAGCATCTATAATAAATGGACGTTTCCGCATTACATAACCAAAAGCATCTCTTAATAAAGAAACATTTCTTGGTAAACATAATATTTTTTGTCTTTTCTCTGTCACCACTGTAAAAAAGTATGTTCCTCCTGCCACATTGGCGCGGCGATATTCCATACTATAAATATCCTGTGAATAAAGTTGTGTTTTATAAACTTGATTTTACCCCGTAGGTTGGGTTGACGCAAGGAAACCCAACATTAATTATAAACCGAAGCGCAAACCAACATTAATTATAATACAGCAAGTTCAGCTTGAGTGAGGTACACCTTGTGCGGGCAAGATGCCCGCACCACAAAATTTTTATCATTAATATCTGTACCTCATAACATCGGGAAGTGCTGTATCTCGGTGGATGATGTTGGGTTTCGTTCCTCAACCCAACCTACAAATATTGGAGGTTATAAAGAATGAGTAAAAGTATGCCCGAATTACAGCAGATTTGCGGTTTATGAGGTATCTGGAAAAGATACCCTAAAT
>LJOT01000604.1 GCA_001672075.1 Anabaena sp. CRKS33 | reverse complement strand
CCAAAATTGCATTTGCTCCCAAATTGGCCTTATTGGGTGAACCATCTAGGGAAATCATCAATTTATCTAGGGCTTCTTGGTTGAGAGCATCCAAACCTAGTAACTTGGGGGCTAGTATCTCATTGGCATTCTGGACTGCCTTGAGTACGCCTTTACCCCCATAACGGCTTTTATCTCCATCACGCAATTCATGAGCCTCAAATGACCCCGTAGAAGCCCCGCTGGGAACTTGTGCCAGTCCAATAGTGCCATTAGCTAAGTGTACCTCGGCTTCAATGGTTGGTCTACCCCGTGAGTCGAGGATTTCGCGGGCGACAATAGCTTCAATAGCAGTATCTAGAAATTTCGTCATTTCTGATTTATCCTTAATTCTCGGTGTGCGCTGGGGGGTTTAACCTTTACAGTTTACTAATAACCCAATCGCTAGTTTATGTGTTTCTGGAGGAAAATCGGCTGAGATTAAAGAAGATTTCCAATCACGACGGGTGGTAATGCTCGCTGAGTATGGAAGGAAACACGGAATTTGTCTGAATCAGGATGCTCAGGATTAAAGGATGTACAGGATTATTTATACGGCTTGACTGTTTCTGAAGAAATTAGTTGCTATTTTTAATATTTAGGTACAAAATCCTGACAATCCTCAAATCCTGGATATCCTGATTCTGACAGATATTTCTACATTTTTGTATGTTATAATTTTCAGAAAATAGCAAAGATTATTTATGAATACAGTAGAAATTCGTCAACAAATTCAAGAATATGTTGATAAACTGTCACCAGAAAGATTATTAGTGGCTGTTGATTTTTTGGCGTATTTGGCAGATAGACAAGATAATGATGCTACTGAAGAGTTATTGAAAATTCAAGGATTTAAAGAAGATTTTGCTAAAGCAAAAGAAAATGTTAAAGAAGGTAAGGTAATTTCTGTTGAGCAACTTAAACGAAAATATTAACTATACGGTTGTTATGAGCAAATTATTGATTTAATTCAAGATGTAAAAAGAGAAATGGCTGAAGAACATTTATTAAAAGCACAGCATGACAATGAGTTATGATATCCCTCAACGTCTATTTTTAGACACTAAT
>LJOT01000603.1 GCA_001672075.1 Anabaena sp. CRKS33 | reverse complement strand
CGCTATCAGGGCTAATAGCAAAAGTAAACTAAAGTTTACTCAAAAATTTCTGGGTTGTTTAGTCATCTTGAGATGACTTGTGCTATGAGACTGGGAATTAATTCCCAGGCGGACTATGGATTTTACGTTAAGTTGACACATATCAGCATTGCTAAACTCCTACTTATATAATCAACCGATTTAGTAATTTTTAATTATGGGTTTTGGGGCGGTGTCTTTTTTTCTTTCAGTTTTTCTAGGTCTTCTTGTAAAGGTCGGTAGCGATTTTCTACGGTGTTTTCTTGATCTTCTGGTTTAGTTCTAGGGACTCTAACAATTTCCCGTTCTTCTGAAAAGACTGCATCTCTAACATCTTCATAGTCAAGATACCATTGACGGATAGCTTCTGCAACTACTTCCGGGGGTTCAGTTTCTATACCAGCGATAGTTTTTTGTAATTCCGGGATAGCAGCTACAGCAGCATTGGAAAAAACATAATCTTGGTTTCTCACGACTTCGGTAAATGCTTGGATAATTTGATTAGCTTCCATAATTTTAATTTGTTGTTTTAAATTTGCTGGCTCTTGTTTGGTATTATATATCATCTTGGTTGTAGGTTGGGTAGAGGAACGAAACCCAACAAAGCTGGTTTCAGTTGTAGGTTGGGTAGAGGAACGAAACCCAACAAAGCGTTGTTGATTTGAGGTATAAAAATGATTTTTTTAACTCGTTCCCAGACTCTGGCTGGGAATGCAGTTTTTCAGGCTCTGCCTGAAGTAAAATGATATAGTGGAAGCAGAGCCTCTGTAATTCATTCCCCGTCAGAGACAGGGAACGAGGGAAAAGTTTGAGAAAATCAGTTTCTACATCTTCCGTAAGTTGGTCATTTTCCTGTTCTGGACGACGTAAATTTAATCACAATTTGACAAGATTTAAAAAACCAGATGTGTAGGGGTTTAGCATTACTCATTGGTGTTAACTTAAGCTACAGAAGCCTTATTTGTTGGCTTTCACACCCGCCCAGAAATGAATTATGGCTTACGCCACGCTACGCTATCAGGGCTAATAGCAAAAGTAAACTAAAGTTTACTCAAAAATTTCTGGGTTG
>LJOT01000055.1 GCA_001672075.1 Anabaena sp. CRKS33 | reverse complement strand
CTTCATCTGCATATCTCCTCAAGGTGTTTGGATGCAATCCCAGAAATTCGACCGCTTTTGGGAGTGGTATGTATGCCATAAAAGAAGTATAGCATTAGTTGGCGAAAGTTAGCAAATAATTAACTAGTTAACTGCCTTTACGCCAAATTAGAAGGATTTGGTTGATTTTCCCTGATTCACTATATTGTTTTCATGTCACTCTTCCCCGCCAGCAGTCAGTCAAACGACAACTGACCACTGACCATTGTACGGGCGAACGGCAGGAAAGCCCCTAACTAGCTAACAGAGTCTTTTCCAGAGGTTTCCAGCGGAAAGTGCGATCTCCACCTCTCTCAATTACTACTTTAACCCTTGGTTCTAATTTGGGTAAATCCATTAAATACTCAACTTCCTGATCAGACAAAATATGTCCCTCAATTATCCACAATACTAACCCCTTAGACTTAGGAGGTAATTGGGCTAAATGAGAATCGAGTATTGGTGGTAAATAATATACATCACCCACCGCAGCACCACTACCAGTGCTTTTTTTACCCAAGTGCGGCGGTCTCACACCATGAACCTGAGTCAGATACGCAGCCACGTCACCTAACCCTCTAGCAGTAATATGCAGGCCAACATAGCCAGCAGCCCGCAAACGGCGCAAATAGCGACCTTCATAGCCTCCTTCTAGGGGAACATAAACACCCAACGCACCAAACTTCTCCAAATTGCGGATGAAACCGTTACCAGTGGTAATTAAGGCCATAGATTTTCTTCCTATCCCATCTCAGATATCTCTATTATTCACTCTCTACTAGTAGATTAAGTGAAATGAAACTGCATATTTTCAGCAACCTGGAGAATTTCAAACTAAAATCTAGGCCAAATCACCCCCCCTAGTAGCATCCCATAATATATCTAAAAAAATACTAGACAAAAAATCATTAATGGTTTACAATGTTAGATTGTGACCGAATAGTAAATTAGATAGCCATCTTATTTTAGAGTTACCAGCCAGTCCTAGCATCTGATATTCTAGTTAGTTCCCCCAGAAGAATAAATTAGTTTATCCAGACAAGGGACTGCTAAACTAAAAAAGCTAGGACACAAACCGAGAGCCAAAATTATATTTAAGCTCCCACAGCAAATCACTCCCGTAAATCCTAAAAAATTAGGCCAGACCTCAAACAATAGTTTAAACTATTAAGAGAAGTAGTTCCTGAACAATAATGTTGGTTTTATGGCATTATGTTAATGGTCAGGAAACGGATACTGAGGGTCAATGACCACTTAAGTCCCACTACAACGGTAGAGTGCCAGAGCAACTGCTTGGACGAAAGCATTGCTGCACACAGCGCAAAGCAATCAAACCTCGCATTAGGTAGAAGTAACACCTTCTCAATAGGGTAGGAAACTATTCCTGTGATGGTGATTAGATTAGGTAAGTGAAAATAAACAAATTCACTAAAAAAGAAAGGGCAAGAATTGTCGCGTGGCCAATAATTTGCACTGCTTAACACCAGTCCAAATTTCTGAAGGTATAGTTTACCCTCAAGCAACCGCGACAAAACTTTCAATTTCCATTAGTCAAATTAGGAAGGAGAACCAGTAACTGTGTCTGTAGGTATTCTCGGCACCAAGCTGGGCATGACCCAAATCTTTGATGAAGAAGGAGTATCTATTCCTGTCACCGTCATCCAAGCAGGTCCATGCACCGTTACACAAGTTAAAACAAAACAGACCGACGGTTATGCAGCCATTCAAGTTGGTTATGGTGAAGTTAAACCCAAGGCACTGAACAGACCATTGTTGGGACATTTGGCTAAATCATCTGCCCCGGCTGTCCGTCATTTGAATGAATATCGCACCGATAGCGCGGGTGATTATGCTTTAGGTCAAGAAATTAAAGCAGACATTTTTAGTCCTGGTCAAATTGTAGATGTAGTTGGCACAAGTATCGGTCGCGGTTTTGCCGGCAACCAGAAGCGTAACAACTTCGGTCGCGGACCTATGTCCCACGGTTCTAAAAACCACAGAGCGCCAGGTTCTATTGGGGCTGGTACAACTCCAGGCCGTGTTTATCCTGGTAAAAGGATGGCAGGACGTTTAGGTGGTACTCGTGTCACAATTCGCAAACTGACAGTAGTAAGAGTAGATACAGAACGTAACTTAATCATCATTAAGGGAGCTATTCCTGGTAAACCAGGAGCTTTAGTGAACGTTCTCCCAGCAAAGAAAGTTGGTACAAAATAGTCATGGGTCATTAGTCATTGGTCATTGGCAAAAAAAAGACAACTGACAACTGACAACTGACAAAGGGCAACTGACAAAGGACACAAAGATGGTAGAGAGTGTAATTAAAAATTGGCAAGGAGAGCAAGTTGGCGAAACCAGCTTTGACTTACGAGTTGCCAAAGAAACAACAGCGGCGCATATCGTACACCGCGCCCTAGTCAGACAAATGACCAATTCTCGCCAGGGAACTGCCAGCACTAAAACTCGTGCCGAAGTTCGTGGTGGTGGTCGTAAACCTTGGCGGCAAAAAGGCACAGGTCGCGCCCGTGCAGGTTCTATCCGTTCACCATTATGGCGTGGTGGTGGTGTGATCTTTGGACCCAAGCCCAGAGACTTTAACCTACAAATGAACCGCAAAGAACGCCGTTTGGCATTGCGGACAGCCTTTATTAGTCGTGCTGAAGACTTAATAATTGTTGAGGAATTTAGCAACGAGTTACAACGTCCTAAAACAAAGGAACTCGTGGCCGCATTAGCTAGATGGGGCGCTGCACCAGAACAAAAAACACTGTTGATTTTGTCGGAAATTGCAGAAAACGTGCTTTTATCAGCCCGGAACATTGAAAACTTAAAACTGATTCCTGCTAACCAGTTAAACGTTTATGACTTACTCCATGCTGACAAAATTATCGTCACATCATCAACCATAGACAAGATTCAGGAGGTCTACAGTGTCTAAGCTAGTTGCTACCCGTGACCTACCCGATTTAGTGCGTCGCCCCATTCTCACCGAAAAAGCGACCATGCTCATGGAGCAAAACAAATATACATTTGAAGTAACTCCTAAGGCCACCAAACCACAAATCAGAGCCGCCATTGAAGACCTATTTGCAGTTAAGGTCGTCAAAGTCAATACTGCTATTCCTCCACGCAAGCAAAAACGTGTAGGTAGATTTATTGGTTATAAGCCCCAATATAAGCGAGCTATTGTCACCGTCGCTCCTGGGGACGAAGAAAAAATTAGAAAAGTTCTCTTCCCAGAAGTCTAGAAATTTTAGATTAGAGATTTGAGATCAGAAACAATCTAAAATCTAAAATCTAAAATCCAAAATTGATTAATCCAAAATTCAAAATTCAACTATGGGTACTCGTTCTTATCGCCCTTATACCCCCAGTACTCGCCAAGTTACAATCTCCGACTTTGCCGAAATTACCAAAACTGAGCCAGAAAAATCATTAACTGAATCAGTTCATCGTCCCAAAGGTCGGAACAATCAAGGGCGGATAACCAGCCGTCGTCGGGGTGGCGGACACAAACAACTTTACCGCATTATTGACTTTAAGCGAGATAAGCGGAATATACCCGCGACAGTTACAGCCATTGAATACGATCCTAACCGGAATGCGCGGATCGCTTTGTTATTGTACGAAGACGGCGAAAAACGTTACATTTTGCAACCCAATGGCATGACTGTAGGCACAAAAGTGATTGCAGGACCTGATTCTCCCATTGAAGATGGTAATGCTTTGCCACTGTCAAATATCCCCCTGGGTAGTAATGTTCACAACGTAGAAATGACTCCAGGTAAAGGCGGTCAAATCGTCCGTGCTGCTGGTGCAACAGCCCAAGTTGTCGCTAAAGAAGGCAACTATGTAACTTTAAAATTACCTTCAGGTGAAGTCCGCTTGATTCGCCGTGACTGCTACGCCACCATTGGCCAAGTCGGTAATACAGACGCGAGAAACCTCAGCGCTGGTAAAGCCGGGCGGAATCGCTGGAAAGGCCGTCGTCCCAAGGTTAGAGGTAGCGTCATGAACCCTGTGGATCACCCCCATGGTGGTGGTGAGGGGAGAGCGCCTATCGGTAGATCCGGTCCTGTAACACCTTGGGGTAAACCTACATTAGGTGCTAAGACCCGTAAACGCAAAAAAGCCAGCACTAAGCTCATTATCCGTCGTCGCCGCAAATCCTCTAAACGTGGACGTGGTGGCCGTCAGTCCTAGAATTTTAGATTTTAAATTTTGGATTTTAGATTGGGTCTATTTTTAAGCCTTCAAAATTTTTGAAGCCTAATATGAGACAGCTTAGTTATCCAAAATCCAAAATTCAGAAATTGAAAATCCCAAATCCCAAATCCAAAATTGCACTATGGGTCGTTCTTTAAAAAAAGGTCCGTTTATTGCTGATCATCTCCTCAAAAAAATTGAGAAGTTGAATGCAAAAAATGAAAAACAAGTGGTTAAAACCTGGTCGAGAGCTTCGACAATTTTACCCTTGATGGTAGGTCATACTATCGCCGTTCACAATGGACGGCAGCACGTTCCTGTATTTGTCAATGAACAAATGGTGGGTCATAAATTGGGAGAATTTGCTCCTACTCGTACCTACAGAGGTCATGGCAAAAGTGACAAAAAATCAGGGAGATAATCGCAATCTACAATTAACTTATGGCAACTGATACTACTGAAGTAAAAGCGATCGCCCGTTATATACGCATTTCTCCCTATAAAGTGCGCCGTGTACTCGATCAAATTCGCGGGCGTTCCTACCGAGAAGCACTAATCATTCTCGAATTTATGCCTTATGGTGCTTGTGAACCAATATTAAAGGTTCTCAGAAGTGCCGCAGCTAATGCCGAGCATAATGCTGGACTAGACCGGGGAAACTTGGTAATTAGTCAAGCCTACGCTGATCAAGGTCCAGTGCTAAAACGGTTTCAGCCCAGAGCGCAAGGTCGAGCTTACCAAATTCGCAAGCCAACGTGTCATATAACTGTTGCGGTTTCCGCCGGGGCTACTGCTGACTAAACAGCTATATAGGCACAAGAAAATTGCGTACAGTCAGAAATTTTAGAGGAAGCATTTGTGGGACAGAAAATTCATCCAGTCGGCTTTCGACTGGGTATAACACAAGAACACCAATCCCGTTGGTTTGCAGAACCTGACCGTTATCCAGAACTTCTACAAGAAGACTACAAACTCCGTCAATACATTGAACAAAAACTAGGTAGATACGCGCAAAATAACGCCGGTATTTCCGAAGTGAGAATTGAGCGCAAAGCCGACCAAATTGACCTAGAAGTGCGGACAGCTAGACCAGGTGTGGTTGTAGGTCGTGGTGGTCAAGGTATTGAATCATTACGGTTGGGACTGCAAGGGGCATTGGGTGGTAATCGCCAAATTCGCATTAACGTAGTCGAAATCCAACGAGTTGATGCTGATGCCTATCTAATTGCTGAATACATTGCCCAACAATTAGAACGTCGCGTTTCCTTCCGTCGGGTTGTCCGTCAAGCAATTCAACGGGCGCAAAGAGCAGGAGTACAAGGAATTAAAATCCAAGTCGGTGGTCGGCTCAACGGTGCAGAAATTGCCCGGACAGAGTGGACACGTGAAGGCAGAGTGCCTCTCCATACCTTGCGTGCTGATATTGACTACTCTGGCTGCACAGCTAAGACAATTTACGGGATTCTCGGTATTAAAGTTTGGGTATTTAAAGGGGAAATTATTCCTGGTCAAGAACAAGCTCCCGCCCAACCAGCTAGAGAACGTGATCGTGACCGTGACCGTGACCGTGGAGACCGTGAACGCGAACCCCGTCGCCGGCAACAACAACGTCGCCGTCAACAGTTTGAAGACCGCTCTAATGAAGCCTAGTAATGGTCAAGAGGCAAGAGGCAAGGGGCAAGAGAAAAATCAATATCTCCCTATTACCTATTACCTAACAACTGACAACCGACAACTGACAAATCATGTTAAGTCCTAGAAGAACTAAATTCCGCAAACAACAACGCGGACGTATGGAAGGTCTGGCCAGCCGTGGCAGTACCCTCAACTTTGGGGACTTTGGACTCCAAGCCCAAGAACCATCTTGGATTACCTCACGGCAAATCGAGGCCTCACGTCGAGCAATGACTCGTTATATTCGCCGGGGTGGTAAAATCTGGATTCGGATTTTCCCAGACAAACCAATCACCATGCGTCCTGCTGAAACCCGGATGGGTTCTGGTAAAGGTAATCCAGAATTTTGGGTAGCCGTAGTCAAACCAGGCCGGATTATGTTTGAAATCGCTGGCGTTGCTGAAGAAATTGCCCGCGAAGCTATGCGCTTGGCTGACGCTAAGTTACCAATTAAGACCAAATTTATTGTACGCTCTCAACCACAGGAGCAGGAGTAGGTTATGCCTCTTCCCAAAATTGCGGAAGCTAGAGAATTAAATGACGAACGACTGGCTGAGGAAATTGTTGCCGTTAAAAAACAACTATTTCAGTTGCGCTTGCAAAAAGCTACCAGACAACTAGAAAAGCCTCACCAGTTCAAACACGCACGCCACCGACTCTCCCAATTGCTGACAGTAGAAGGAGAACGGAAACGGGCCGCAAGTCTTTCAGACCAAGAGCAAAAGTAGAAGATTATGGCAGTCAAAGAACGAGTTGGCTTGGTAGTGAGCGATAAAATGCAAAAAACTGTGGTAGTAGCCATAGAAAACCGCGCTCCTCACCCCAAGTACGGCAAAATCGTAGTTAAAACCCGCCGCTATAAAGTTCACGATGAGGAAAATACGTGTAAAATAGGCGACCGGGTGCGGATTCAAGAAACTAGACCCCTGAGCAAAACTAAGCGTTGGCAAGTTACGGAAATCCTGAACACCAGAGCTAAAGCGTAAACAGTTGTGTTATAAAATACAACAACCCCAAAAGAGAGACCAGTTGTGATTCAACCCCAATCTTATCTGAATGTCGCAGATAATAGCGGTGCTAAAAAACTAATGTGCATCCGCGTATTAGGTGCAGGTAACCGCCGTTATGGTGGCGTAGGTGATAGAATAATCGCCGTTGTTAAAGAGTCTTCACCCAACATGGCTGTCAAAAAGTCTGATGTTGTAGAAGCAGTAATTGTACGTACACGCAAGGCTATTAATCGAGACAGTGGCATGACCATCCGTTTCGATGATAACGCGGCAGTGATTATCAACAAAGAAGGTAATCCTAGAGGAACACGGGTATTTGGTCCGGTGGCTAGAGAACTGCGCGATAAAAACTTCACTAAAATTGTTTCTCTCGCTCCGGAGGTGCTGTAATGGCAAAGCAGCCACAACCCAAAGTTTTTTATAAAATGCACGTCAAAACTGGTGACACCGTGCAAGTCATCGCTGGCAAAGACAAAGGTAAAGTTGGTGAAGTGATTAAAGCACTACCACAACTGAGCAAAGTTATTGTCAAAGGTGTCAACATTAAAACTAAGCACGTGAAACCCCAGCAAGAAGGGGAATCAGGGCAAATAGTCACGACTGAGTACCCCATTCATAGCTCTAATGTGATGCTCTATTCTACCAAACAAAACGTTGCCAGTCGCGTCTGCTACACTTTCACCGACCAGGGTAAGAAAGTGAGAATGCTCAAAAAAACAGGTGAGATTTTAGATAAATAAACTGGTGAATGAGGATGAGATTTTAGATTTTCCACCAAAATCTCCAATCCAAAATCCAAAATCTAAAATTCCCTGACCAAGCCCAGGGAATATAAGGACAAACACTATGGCAACCACAAGACTCAAAACCGTATATCAAGAAACAATTACTCCCAAGTTGATTAGTCAGTTTCAATACACCAATGTACATCAAGTGCCGAAGGTGACTAAGATAACTGTAAATAGAGGTTTGGGAGAAGCTGCTCAAAACGCTAAATCACTAGAGGCATCAATCAGCGAAATTGCCCTGATTACTGGACAAAAACCCGTAGTAACACGGGCTAAGAAAGCGATCGCAGGCTTTAAAATTCGTCAAGGTATGCCCGTGGGGATTATGGTGACACTCAGAGGCGAACGGATGTACGCCTTCTTAGATCGTCTGATTAACCTCACACTACCTAGAATCAGAGACTTTCGCGGTGTCAGCCCCAAAAGCTTTGACGGCCGTGGTAACTACACTCTAGGTGTGCGCGAACAGCTAATTTTTCCAGAAGTGGAATACGACAAAATTGACCAAGTCCGAGGTTTAGATATTTCAATCATCACCACGGCAAAAACCGACGAAGAGGGCCGCGCCTTATTAAAGGAAATGGGAATGCCCTTTCGTGATCAATAAGTTCATCTAAAGAGGGAACGATGGCGGCTAACGACACAATTGCAGATATGCTAACGCGCATCCGCAATGCCAATATGGCAAAACATCAAACTACGCAAGTACCAGCTACAAAGATGACTCGGAGTATTGCCAAGGTATTGCGAGAAGAAGGCTTTATTGCGGAAGTTGAAGAAGCAGGAGAAGGGGTAAAGCGTAACCTAGTTATTTCCCTGAAATACAAAGGTAAAAATCGCCAACCTTTAATTACTGCCCTCAAGCGAGTCAGTAAACCCGGTTTACGAGTTTACTCCAACAAAAAAGAATTACCAAGAGTGCTAGGCGGTATCGGTATTGCCATTATTTCTACATCCAGTGGGATTATGACTGACCGCGAAGCACGCCGCCAAAATCTAGGCGGTGAAGTGCTTTGCCACGTTTGGTAATCGTCATTGGTCATTGGTCATTGGTCAGTGGCAAAACAACGAACAACTGACAAGTGACAACTAACAACTGACAATAGACAAAGAACAAAAAATCATGTCTCGTATTGGTAAACGTCCAATTACCGTCCCCGCCAAAGTTCAAGTGGCGATTGATGGTGTCAAAGTAGTGGTAAAGGGTCCTAAAGGTGAACTTTCCCGACAACTACCTAACAATGTCATCGTCTCCCAAGAAGGAGAAACATTGCTAGTTACCCGTCGTGATGAAACCCGGACTTCTAGACAAATGCACGGTTTGAGCCGCACCCTAGTGGCCAACATGGTAGAGGGAGTATCCCAGGGTTTTCAACGTCGCTTGGAAATCCAAGGGGTCGGTTATCGCGCTCAAATTCAAGGGACTAACCTAGTTTTAAACATGGGTTATAGCCATCAAGTTCAAATTGAACCACCAGAGGGAATTCAATTTGCTGTAGAAGGTACTACTAATGTCATAGTCAGTGGCTATGACAAGGAAATTGTCGGCAACACAGCCGCGAAAATTCGCGCCGTTCGTCCACCTGAACCTTACAAAGGTAAAGGTATTCGCTATGCCGGTGAAGTGGTCAGACGCAAAGCTGGTAAGACTGGTAAGGGTGGTAAGAAGTAAATATGAAACTCACTCGTAGAGAATCAAAACAGCGTCGTCATCGGCGCGTTCGTGGTAAGGTTAACGGTTCTGCCGAACGTCCCCGTCTGGCTATATTCCGATCTAATGAGCATATTTACGCTCAAGTGATTGATGATACCAAGCAAGAAACTATAGTAGCGGCATCAACCGTAGAACCAGAATTAAAATCCAATATCGCTTCTGGTGCTAACTGTGAAGCATCAGTGCAAGTTGGTAAATTGGTAGCCGTACGCGCCTTAGAAAAAGGCATCACTAAGGTCGTTTTTGACCGGGGTGGCAACCTCTATCATGGTCGCATTAAAGCCCTAGCCGAGGCGGCACGCGAGGCTGGTTTAGATTTCTAAGTCCGTCAGTAGTCAGTAGCAACTGACAACTGACAACTGACAACTGACAACTAAAAGAGAACATTGATTATGGTAACCGGTCGTCGTAAAGCAAGCCGTGCGAAAAAAGAAGAAACCAACTGGCAAGAGCGAGTTATCCAAATCCGCCGGGTGAGTAAAGTCGTCAAAGGTGGTAAAAAACTTAGCTTCCGCGCCATTGTCGTCGTCGGTAATGAACGTGGACAAGTTGGAGTCGGAGTTGGCAAGGCCTCAGATGTAATTGGTGCAGTTAAAAAGGGTGTCGCTGATGGTAAAAAACATCTAATTGACATCCCTATCACTAAATCCAATTCTATTCCTCACCCCATTGATGGTATTGGTGGTGGAGCTAAAGTCATGATGCGTCCAGCCGCACCAGGTACAGGCGTAATCGCCGGGGGTGCTGTACGGACTGTATTGGAGTTAGCAGGAATACGTAATATTCTGGCTAAACAATTAGGTTCAAATAATCCTTTGAACAATGCTAGAGCCGCAGTTAACGCTCTATCTACCCTGCGGACATTAAGTGAAGTTGCTGAAGATCGCGGTATCGCCATTGAGAAACTCTATATTTAGTTAACCTTTGTATCAGATTCTCAATCTCAAATCTCAAATCTAAAATCCCCAATCACAATGAGACTGAACGATGTTAAGCCCCAAAAAGGCTCGAAAAAACGCCGTAAGCGCGTAGGTAGAGGTATTTCTGCAGGACAAGGCGCTAGTGCTGGTCTAGGGATGCGTGGTCAAAAATCCCGTTCTGGTAGTGGCACAAGACCAGGTTTTGAAGGTGGTCAACAGCCATTGTACCGCCGGATACCTAAACTCAAGGGATTCCCTCTCGTTAATCGGAAAACTTACACGATCATTAATGTAGAGAAGTTAAATGGTTTACCTGCTAACTCAGAAGTAACTCTGGAATCTTTAAAAGAGGCTGGTATTTTAACGGCTGCTAAGGGTCCATTGAAAATTTTGGGGAATGGGGAATTAAATGTTCCTCTTCAGGTAAAAGCCGCTGCTTTCACGGGCCAAGCTCGTACAAAAATTGAGGCTGCTGGTGGGAGTTGTGATACCGTAGCGCGGCGTACAGCCACAGCTGCATAAAAGATGAAGGATGCGGGATGAAGGATAAAAGATCAAGCACTGGAAACTTCACACCTCATACTTCACACCTCATACTTAAAAGGTAAAACTCTATGATCAGTCGAGACAAAGCCCCAACGGCTCAAGAAACTTTTATGCAGATGGCACAAGCAGCCGGACTCAGAGGTAGGCTGCTTGTTACCGTAGGTATTTTAATTCTAGTTCGTCTGGGCATCTTTTTACCTGTACCAGGAATTGATAGACCTAAGTTTGCTGAAGCTATATCGGGCAATAATTCCATCTTCGGCTTGTTGGATATATTCTCTGGACGAGGACTCTCTACTTTGGGGATCTTCGCTTTGGGGATTTTGCCCTTTATTAATGCTTCCATTATCATCCAATTGCTCACTGCCGCTCTGCCTTCTTTAGAAAATTTACAGAAAAATGAAGGGGAAGCAGGTCGGCGGAAAATATCACAAATTACCCGCTATGTGACTGTAGGTTGGGCAATTATTCAAAGTGTGGCTTTTTCGGCATTATTCCTCCAACAATTTGCCCTCAACCCAGGTCCAATATTCGTAGCAGAAACCGCAATAGCTCTTACTGCTGGTTCAATGTTTGTGATGTGGGCATCAGAACTCATTACGGAACGGGGTATTGGTAATGGTGCATCCTTGTTAATTTTTGTCAACATTGTTGCTTCTTTACCCAAGGCTCTCGGCGATACCATTGACTTGGTACAGGTGGGTGGACGGGAAATTGTCGGGCGTGTCATTGTTCTTGTGCTAGTTTTTATGCTCACCATCGTGGGTATTGTGTTCGTACAAGAGGGTATGCGCCGCATCCCTATTATTTCTGCCCGTCGTCAAGTGGGTAGAAAGGTTTTAGCAGAACAACGGAGTTATTTACCCCTACGTCTTAATTCTGGCGGGGTAATGCCGATTATTTTCGCAGCAGCAATTCTGAGTTTGCCCCTTTTAGTCGCCAATTTTACTAAAAATCCCGAATTAGCAAACATTGTTAATACCTACCTGAGTCCTAGCGGTTCTGCACCTTGGGTATATGCCCTCGTTTACTTAATTTCCATTGTTTTCTTTAGTTACTTCTATTCTACGTTGATTCTCAACCCTGTAGATGTGGCTCAGAATTTGAAAAAAATGGGTTCTAGCATTCCCGGTATTCGTCCCGGTAAGGCTACTAGTGAGTATATTGAACGGGTGACAAATCGCCTCACTTTTTTAGGTGCTATCTTTTTGGGTTTGGTGGCAATTATTCCTACCGCAGTTGAAAGTGCTTTGAAAGTTCCCACCTTTAAAGGACTGGGGGCAACATCTTTGTTAATCTTGGTTGGTGTGGCAATTGATACGGCTAAACAAATCCAAACTTATGTTATATCTCAGCGATATGAAGGAATGGTGAAACAATAGTGACGCGATTAATCTTCTTGGGACCACCGGGAGCAGGTAAAGGAACTCAAGCTAAAATCTTGGCTGAATTTTTACAGATTCCCCATATTTCTACAGGTGACATTTTACGCCAGGCTATTCAGGAGAAAACAGATTTGGGTATCCAAGCCCAAGCTTATATGGATAAAGGCGAATTAGTCCCCGACAAATTAGTAGAGGATATGGTTGAGGAACGTCTGAAAAAATCAGATGCTAAATCAGGTTGGATTTTAGACGGATTTCCCCGTAAAGTTACACAAGCAGAGTTTTTGGCAAAATTACTCGAAAATTTAGGCCAGGGCGGTGAAAAGGTAGTCAATCTGGATGCGCCAGATGAAACTGTTGTTAGTCGCTTACTCGGACGCGGACGCAAAGATGATACTCAAGAGGTGATTCGTCGCCGCCTAGAGGTTTATCGTGATGATACTGCACCCTTGATTAATTATTACAGCCAGCGGGAAAAACTCCTCACAGTCAACGGTAATCAGTCCCAAGAAGAAGTTTTTACTGCTTTGCAAAATATCATAGCTGCTTAAAAGAAATAGGGACAGCATTCTATCTAGGTAGAAGGAAGAAACTGATTTCCTACGGCCTATTATCTGTCTCCTACTTTCTTCGCCAGGCGTAAGTCAATTTTAGCTAAGATATATTCATAAACTGTTGATATATTTCTCTAATTGTGTTCTTTATGCATGACAAGTGTACAAGAACAATAGGAGATTGTTGAGTTGAGGAAAAAACTTGTCTAAGCAAGATCTAATTGAAATGGAAGGGACAGTCACCGAATCTTTGCCTAATGCAATGTTTCGTGTTGACTTAGATAACGGCTTTAATGTCCTAGCACACATTTCTGGGAAAATTCGCCGTAATTACATTAAGATCTTACCTGGCGATCGCGTCAAAGTTGAATTAACCCCCTACGACTTAACCAAAGGTAGAATCACCTATCGTCTGCGGAAGAAATAAATCTATGTGGAGAATTCTACCATAAATCAATTGGTCTTCTTCTAGTTACATAACTGAAATATTTCTTCTAGAAATGCTATAATCTACTATTTGGAGTCAATTTTAAAAGGCATGAAAGTCAGAGCCTCGGTTAAAAAGATTTGTGAGAAGTGTAGCGTGATCAAGCGTCGTGGTCGCGTTATGGTGATTTGTGAAAATCCCAAACACAAACAACGTCAGGGATAGATCCAAATCTATCAAAGTTGAAAACGGGATTAAAGGCTTGTGGCCAGATCACGTTTTACTAACTGCAATTACGAAAACAATAGGGAGAAATTCATTGTGGCACGGATTGCCGGAGTAGACCTTCCCCGCGATAAGCGCGTTGAAATCGGTCTAACATACATTTACGGAATTGGCTTAACTAGATCACATCAAATTCTCGCGGCTACTGGTGTAAATCCAGATACCCGCGTAAAAGACCTAAGTGATGCTGATGTCACAGCCCTCAGAGGCGAAATCGAAAGCAACTATCAAGTTGAAGGGGATTTACGTCGTTTAGAAGGGCTAAATATTAAGCGTCTAGTTGATATTGGCTGTTACAGAGGTCGTAGACACCGCATGGGCTTACCAGTACGGGGACAAAGAACCCGTACCAACGCTAGAACCAGACGCGGTAGAAGACAGACAGTGGCTGGGAAGAAAAAAGCTCCTGGCAAATAATTTTTCTAAACTTGCGGCAATGGGCAAGTTGTACCTTAAATTTACTCAACAAATATGGCCAGACAACCAACCAAAAAAACCGGGAGCAAAAAACAGAAACGGAACGTTCCCAACGGCATTGCCTACATCCAATCTACTTTCAATAATAGCATTGTCACGATTACCGATCAAAAAGGAGATGTCATCTCCTGGGCAAGTGCTGGTTCTAGTGGATTTAAAGGGGCAAAAAAAGGAACTCCCTTTGCTGCACAAACCGCTGCTGAAAGCGCGGCTAGACGAGCCACAGACCAAGGAATGCGGCAAATCGAAGTCATGGTTAGTGGACCTGGTGCAGGCCGAGAAACTGCGATTCGGGCGCTCCAAGGTGCTGGACTGGAAATTACACTCATTCGGGATATTACCCCAATTCCTCACAACGGTTGCCGTCCACCCAAACGCCGTCGAGTTTAAACAAAACTATTTTGGCACCCAAGCCAGTAGGTTGAAGCTCGGGAAAATAATCAGCAATGCCCTGTGTGGCTGGTAATTTTGAACTATTTTCCCCAAGGGAGTACCTATCCGATTTAGACCCATGGGGTAAATAAGTTCGTGTCAAAAAGCGATAATCAGCTTTTCCCCCAGGTTGATCAACTTTGTGGAAACCAAAAAAAAACAATACCTGTAGGCTAAATTAAGATATCAAATTTAGGCGATAATTGCCAACTGTCAATTGTCAACTGGAAAATGAGGCAATTAATTTACCTTCTAGCAGCACCTTAAAAAGGGAGGCTACTCCATGGCGCAGTTTCAAATTGAATGTGTAGAATCTAATGCTGAGGAAAGTCGGAGCTATTACAGCAAGTTTGTTCTCGAACCTCTAGAGCGAGGACAAGGAACAACTGTTGGTAATGCATTACGGCGGGTGTTACTTTCTAATTTAGAAGGAACATCAGTAACAGCAGTGAGAATTGCTGGTGTTAGTCATGAGTTTGCAACAGTTCCGGGTGTGCGGGAAGATGTACTGGAAATCCTCATGCGTATGAAGGATGTCATTCTCAAGAGTTATTCTGCTCAACCCCAAATTGGTCGCTTAGTCGTGAATGGACCTGCTACGGTAACGGTGGCACATTTCGACTTACCCAGCGAAGTAGAAGTGATTGACCCAACTCAGTATATCGCCACCGTCGCTGAAGGTGGAAAACTGGAAATGGAATTTCGCATTGAGAGAGGCAAAGGTTACCGCACTGTAGAACGAGGCAGAGAAGAAGCCACATCTTTGGATTTTCTGCAAATTGACTCAGTGTTTATGCCTGTACGGAAAGTCAACTATAGTGTTGAAGAAGCTCGTGGCGATGGTTCTTTGAAAGACCGACTCCTGTTGGAGGTATGGACTAATGGTAGCATCTCTCCCCAAGAGGCACTATCATCAGCCGCTGGAATTTTGGTAGATTTATTCAATCCTTTGAAAGATATCTCCTTAGAACTAACGGATATAGGTTCAGACTACCCAGATGACCCCACAGCCCAAATCCCCATTGAAGAGTTACAGTTGTCTGTAAGAGCTTATAACTGTCTCAAACGCGCCCAAGTCAACTCTGTAGCGGACTTATTGGATTATACCCAAGAAGACCTTTTAGAAATCAAAAACTTTGGTCAAAAGTCAGCAGAAGAAGTAGTGGAAGCTCTACAGCGACGCTTGGGTATTACCTTGGCTCCAGAAAGAAGCTCCAAAAGCAGCTAAAGCAAAACCTAATAAATAAAACTTCATTAGTGCATTGTTATGCGTCATCGTTGCCGAGTCAAACAACTTAGTAAACCAGCAGACCAACGTCGCGCTCTCCTCAGAGCTTTGACAACAGAATTGGTACGTCATGGTCGGATTACTACAACTTTAATCAGAGCTAAAGTTGTCCGCAGTAAAGTAGATAAAATGATTACTCTAGCAAAGGATGGCTCTCTATCAGCCCGTCGTGAAGCTTTAGGTTATATCTACGACAAAACCCTGGTTCATGCGCTATTCGAGCAAGCTCCTACTCGGTATGCTAACCGTCAAGGGGGCTATACTCGGATTCTCCATACCGTACCCCGTCGCGGTGATCATGCTCAAATGGCGATTATTGAACTAGTTTAAAGTTATTGGTTATTGTCATGGGTCATTGGTCATTAGTCAGTAGCAAAGAAAAACCACTGACAACTGACAATTGACAACTGACAACTGACAATTGACAAACAACTATGTTAGAAAGCCGCCAGCATTATCCCACTCAGCGAGTAGCCTTAGTTATTCAGTATCTAGGTACTTATTTTCACGGCTGGCAAAGACAAAAAGGACAGCGCACTGTCCAAGAAGAGATAGAGACAGCTATAGCCACTGTCTTAGGGTATCATGTAGCACTCCACGGCGCAGGTAGAACTGATTCTGGAGTCCATGCTGCCGCTCAAGTCGCTCATTTTCAAGCTACAGGTTTAATTCCCGCACATAAGTGGGCAAAAGTTCTCAACAGCTATTTGCCCCCAGATGTATTGATCAGGGCATCAGCAGGTGTAAGTGACAGTTGGCACGCTCGTTTTAGCGCAGTTTACCGACGATATCGTTACACGATATACACCGAAGAATTACCGAATTTATTCGTAAAACCCTTCAGTTGGCATTATTATTATGCAGCCTTAGATGAATCCTTAATGACATCTGCCCTCAAACCACTGCTGGGAAAACACCATTTATCTGCCTTTGAGCGGGCTGGGTCGGTGCGATCGCATTCCTGGGTAGAAATACAAGCAGTAGAATGTCGTCGGAGCGAATCCTTTATCCATATTGAAATTCAAGCGAATGGATTTTTATATGGCATGGTAAGGCTGTTAATAGGCATGATAGTAGAAGTGGGTTCCAGACAACGGACAGTAGAGAATTTCACCGAAATTTGGCAACAAGAACGGCGAGAAGAAGTGAAATATTCTGCACCTGCTCACGGACTATGCTTATTGAGAGTCGGTTATCCCGATTTTCCCTTTCCACCAAAAATATGGTATGACACCCAACCATACTTAGTCATGAATAATGACAACTGACAACTGACAACTGACAAAGGACAAAGGACAAAGGACAAAAAATGAGTAGTAAAACCTACCTTCCCCCTCAAGCATCTCTTGAGCGTGATTGGTACTTAGTAGACGCTACAGATAAGCGTCTGGGAAGACTGGCCAGTGAAGTCGCTATGATTCTCAGAGGGAAGAGAAAAGCCGAATATACTCCCCATTTAGATACAGGGGATTTTGTGATTATTATCAATGCTGAGAAAGTAGCAGTTACAGGTAAAAAGCGCACCCAAAAACTATACCGTCGTCATTCTGGCCGGCCCGGTGGCATGAAAACAGAAACCTTCGCTAAGTTGCAACAGCGCTTACCAGAAAGAATCCTCGAACACGCTATTAAGGGTATGTTACCTAAAAACAGTTTGGGTAAACAACTATTTACCAAACTCAAAGTCTATGCAGGACCTACCCACCCTCATGCAGCACAACAACCTAAAGAAATCACCATTAGTACAATTCCTGGAGAAAATTAATGCAGGTAGCAGAAATTAATAGCGGTCGTGCCGTTTACTGGGGTACTGGTCGTCGTAAATGCTCAGTCGCCAGAGTTCGCCTAGTTCCTGGTGCGGGTAAAATGACTGTTAACGGTAAAGATGGAGAATTGTATTTCCAATTTAATCCCAACTATTTAGGAGCTATTAAAGCACCTTTAGAAACATTGGGTTTGGAAAACGAATACGACATCGTTGTTAAAGCTGAAGGTGGTGGCTTAACTGGACAAGCTGATTCTATCCGTCTAGGAGTAGCCCGCGCTTTATGTGAGCTTGACCCGGATAACCGTTCACCTTTAAAAACCGAAGGGTATTTAACTCGTGACCCACGAGCTAAAGAACGGAAGAAATACGGTTTACATAAAGCCCGCAAAGCACCTCAATACTCCAAACGTTAATCACTTTTGGATTTTGGATTTGGGGTTTTTCTCCATCAGCGCAGCAATATGTATTGTCTCTGAGGGATAATAGAGATATATAATAGCAAAGCATGGCTTAAGTAGGTGAACGGAAAAAAACCGACATAAGTAACGAAAAGTATAGATTCACAACACAAAAAACAATGGCTAAACCTGATATTCACCCTAAATGGTATCCAGACGCTAAGGTCTACTGTAATGGTCAAGTAGTAATGACCATTGGTGCTACTAAGCCCGAACTCCACGTAGATGTTTGGTCTGGAAATCACCCCTTTTACACTGGTACTCAAAAAATGATTGATACTGAAGGCCGTGTAGAACGCTTCCTCCGTAAATATGGTATGTCCAGCGCTCAAACTGCTGACGATAATCAAAAGTAGCGGGTTGGCTATAGCTATTTAAGCGAGTACATGGCGGAAGCCATAGACGACCCCGCACAGCGCTGGGTCGCTTCTCATTTTATGCTTGAGCCAACTTGTTATTTTTTAGGAGCATTTATAGTCATCATGGCAGAATCATACTTACTGGAGAAACTTAAATCCGTTGAACAAACCTTTAATGAATTAACACGCCGTTTAGCTGATCCTGATACCGCTAGTAATCCTGATGAGTATCAAAAAATTGCTAAGTCTCGTTCTTCCTTGGAAGAGGTAGTTAATACCTATGAAACCTGGAAAACAGCCCAGGATGAATTGGTAGGGGCCCGTCAAATACTCAAAGAGTCTAATAGCGACCCAGAGTTGCATGAAATGGCCGCATTGGAAGTTAGCGAACTAGAAGAAAAGCTAGAATATTTAGAAAGTCGTTTAAAGGTATTGCTGTTACCCCGTGACCCCAACGATGATAAAAACATTATGTTGGAAATCCGCGCTGGTACTGGTGGTGATGAAGCAAGTATCTGGGCAGGAGATTTACTGCGAATGTATTCCCGGTATGCTGATAACCAAGGCTGGAAGGTGAAGTTAGTCAGCGAGTCCCCTGGGGAAATGGGCGGTTTTAAAGAGGTAATTCTAGAAATTCAAGGTGATAGTGTTTATAGTAAACTCAAGTTTGAATCTGGTGTACATCGTGTACAGCGCGTACCAGCAACGGAATCTGGAGGAAGGGTTCACACTTCTACCGCTACTATAGCAATTATGCCAGAAGTGGATGAAGTAGAAGTCCATATTGATCCGAAAGATATTGAAATGAGTACAGCCCGTTCCGGTGGTGCGGGTGGACAAAACGTGAATAAGGTGGAAACAGCCGCTGATTTGTTCCACAAACCTACAGGTATTCGGATTTTCTGTACAGAAGAACGAAGCCAGTTACAGAATAAAGAACGGGCAATGCAAATTCTCCGGGCTAAATTGTATGAATTAAAACTGCGAGAACAACAGGATGCTGTCACTTCCATGCGGAGATCCCAAGTAGGTACAGGTTCTCGTTCGGAAAAAATTCGCACCTACAACTATAAAGATAGTCGGGTGACTGACCACCGTTTAGGTCAAAATTTTACCCTTAACCCTGTCTTGGAGGGTGATATAGAGACGGTGATTCAATCTTGTATATCGCAAGATCAGCAAGAACGGTTAGCAGAATTGGCCGCCTCCGGTTCTAGCAGCTAATTATCACAGGAAACAGGAAAAATAGATAGTCAACTTGTCAGGTTTAAGGACTAAATACCTTAAACCACTTATTTAAAACTGTATTAATTGTTTGTTTAATTTGATGGTTGCGATTCCATCTTTGAAAAGCGATTTCGTAATCTTCACCTTTAGTTTGAAAAGTATTCCAAATATCTAAAGATATGGCTAATCCACAAGCGACTAAGATATAAAGTGACCAAGAAATACCGCTACTTAGAGAATCCATAGCTAGGCAAAAAATGTTAATAATTGCGTAATTTCCTAGACGTTTTTTAAATTTACTGCGACGATAAAGATTAAAAGCTTGACGCTGTTCGACTTCGCTTTGTTTGACCAACCAATCTCGTTCCGCTTGTTGGAGATTATCAGGTGATATTTGTAACTCTTTAGCAATTTCCAATATCTGTTGATAGGAAAATTCTTGATTATTGTCATTGACTTGACGAGAAATCGCTAATTGTAGGATTTGCTGTACATCCTCTTGAGTATAGGAACGCAGGTTGTTAGAGTTAAATTCTGTCATAATTCTGGCTCAAATAAAAGTTTTCATAGAGAACCACGCTACCATCAGCAATATTGGTACTACTTCTAGGTTAGCAAATTTAAATCTATTCTGGTTTAGTTCTTTCCTGTGTGTTCTAGAGTGCTATTTGTGGTTAGAT
>LJOT01000602.1 GCA_001672075.1 Anabaena sp. CRKS33 | reverse complement strand
AGGAGACCCCCACCAAAACTGTACTCAGTTTGGTGATGGGAGGAATGGAGGGTTAATTGTGAAACGTCCCTTGAGTAATTTTGTGCGTTAGCACAAACAATGAGAGGGACAGTTGAGTAATTAACAAATCTTTTATACTGCATACGAATAACCATCCTTTGCGTGAATGCGTTTACAAAACTTATGTGATATTCCTTGAATCAATCCATTTTGAGTAGAAATATTGAAACTACCAGTTGAACGAATAGCCACTTTTCCTACATAAGTACCAATCTTTTTACCAGCGGTGACAACTGCTTTAGCGATATCGCCAGTTTGAAAACCAAAATGTATTTTTTCTCTCGGTACGTGCCTATTCGGAAAACCGTACTTGTCGGTTCGGCAAGATTGTCTAGAACCATGACCGTTAGCTGTAATTAGCAGTAGTTTAACACCTTTGATATTGAGAATTGGAGTTAATTTACCAACACAAGCTGCGTCAATCCAGTGCGTTTTCTGTAGTTTTTGTTGACTACGATTAAATTTAGTTAACCCTCCTGAACCTGTTTCTACAGGTAATCCGGTTGCTTTTAGAACTTCTAGTAATGCAGTACGAGTTGTGTTTACTGCGGCTGCATCAGCCAGTGGTCTTTTAGCTTGCTTCAAGATTTTCTCTAACCTTGAAGGGTCTTTTTTAAGAAAATCTTTGATGTCTTTCGTTCCCTTTTTGGTGTTACATTTTTCACAACTTAAAGTGAGATTCGTAATTGAATTACTACCCCCCTTGGCTCGTGGATGAATATGCTCTACTTGAAAAGGAACGTCTTTTACTCCACAGTAAGCACATTGTCTACCCCACTTTTCTAGCAAGTATTCTCTGGTTTCGTAACCAGCTAAAGTTCCCTGTTGATATTCCTGTCCTTGAATATCAGGATTAGCCATTAACTGCATATCAAACCTGACTAATTCTTGGCTAATAGCCTCAATTGGTGCGAGTTTACGCAATCTTTCAACCCAAGTTTTGATATTCTCAACCCGACTTTGTAGGCTTGGTGCTAACCATCCTTCTGGACGGGTTCTATTCAAAAACCTTGGTTGTCTGTAACGAGTTT